>JANODG010000155.1:0-28592 GCA_031412575.1 Bdellovibrionales bacterium | reverse complement strand
GCATTGCAGTCATTCATATGCCCCACGACCGTATTTTATATCAAGGTGATTACCATCAAGATATAGCTCACAATGGTGGGGACCCCGCAAGAGCCTTAATTCATAAACAAACCTTTCGTTGGCACGCCGAACGCGGGGTTTCAAAAATGGTCCAGAAGTTAAATGCAATATCTCCGACAGGGATGACGGGCTCGATCTTAGACAATGGGCTTGTTTTATGGACTCATGAGTGCGGATTTTCAACTCATCATCATAATAGCATCGGTCTAGTTTCCTTTGGCTCTCTTGGGGGGCATTTTAAGACCGGGAATTACGTAGACTACAGAAATTTCAATGTTGAAACTATTAGAAACACTTCAAATAGACACCCTGGGGTTCCCATTCAAAGATTTTGGGCGAACATCATACAAGGCTTTGGTTTTTCAAAATCAGAATACGAACGAAGCAGCAATGGCGGGTACAGTGATAGTAATTTAAACACTTGGCCTAAGTCATACCCACAAAGGCTGATGACTTCACTGAGCGATCGATTACCTATCATCACCTAAAATTAGTATTTTTTTAAAGATCTTATACGCAATATGGCTATGACTGAGATGGTTGTGGTCCAAATTTGATGTAAATAAAATATATAAATAATCCGATAAGATATCAAATGAAGAAGAATTTTTTTTCGAGTCTAGCTTTTTTTGCATTAGTCTTTTCGATAGGATGCGGTGAGATCGTATCTAACTTCGAAAATTCGAAAGTTTATGGTGAAAATTTAGTTTGGGATAATCAGCCTTCAATCAACGGAACAAATATTGTTTCGTACGCAGCAAGTGGGCGCTGTGTAGGCACCGTTGGTACAGACGTCACAATCTCTGTTGGCAATCCAGTTTTAGCTTCGTTTACAATTCCTTGCGTAAGTAGTCGCTTTAGTACAGTTTTGGATTTAAGCGCTTCTGGTTTAGTTCCGGGAAATGTTGAGCTACTTTCAACCCAAGTGAACATTCCTGTTCAGGCATTAACAACCGTTCTTTTAGATGTCGTTGCACCGCCTGCACCAACAATTATCACTCCTGCGAATGGAACAACGATTTATGTTTCAAGTCCATTAGCAACCGGATTATGCCAAGCGGGGACAACCGTTTTTTTAACGGGTGATTTAATTACCCCTGTAAACACACCTTGTGATTTAACTGGGAATTATTCTGTAGCCGTAGATTTAATTGCGACAAACGGATCAAAAACTATAAATGCTCTGCAAGAAGACGTAGCTGGAAATATTTCTCCAAGCGTGAATTCGACTTTTAATTTAGTTGTTCCACCAATTGCTCCAACTATAGGAACACCCGTATCAGGATTAGTTACACGCTTTGTTTCGCAAACTGTAAGTGGTACTTGTGAAGTGGGTGCTACGGTAAACGTAATTAGTTCTGTGGTTGGCGCCCCAGTGACAAACACTTGCACTGCCGGTGGAACATATTCTATCCCAGTAACATTAACAGCCGCTAACGGATCTAAAGTTATAAATGTGAATCAAACTAACCTTGCAGGAACATCTCCGAATGCAAGTGTGACTGTCACTTTAGATACTGCAGCACCAGCCGCACCAACAATTGCTGCACCTGCAAACGGAAGTTTTATTAACACTGTTTCACCTAACGTGACTGGAAGCTGTGAAGCAAATGCTACAGTAAGTTTAATTGGGGATATCGTTGGCGCTCCAGTGACAACTGTTTGTACTGGTGGTGGTACTTACACTCGCTCAATCACATTTACGGCGGGTGATGGTGTTAAAACGATAACTGCTGACCAGACGGACTTAGCTGGGAATATTTCGGCAAGTGCAAATTCAGTGATTACATTGGACACGGTTGTGCCTACAGTTGTTGTATCCAGCACAGCACCAAGCACAACAACGGTTTCGCCTATTCCATTCACGATTACTTTTAGTGAAAACGTCTCGGGATTCGTGTCAGGCGATATTACCGTTACCAACGGAAGTATTGGAAGTTTTTCTGGTGGACCTAGTGTTTACAACATTACTGTTAATCCAGTGGCGTTTGGAGCAGTGACAGTCAGTGTAGCTATGAATAGAGCCATTGATAGCGCCGGCAACGGAAATTCAGTATCGAATACTTTAAGTATTACTTACGAAGCGGCGATGGTGATGTCTTACTTTCTATCTACACAACTAAACATGGCGGTTGTGACTCAAGGGGCGGTTCCCTACAATATTCAGTGGGGCGACGGAACTCAGACTTTAAATGTAGCATCTTCAAGCTCAGTCTTTACTTCAAGAACATTAACAGGCGCGCCTTTGACTGGAACTGCACGGATTTTTGGAATTCAGCCAAGTCAAATTCTAGAGCTAAGACATTCAAACACCAATTCAAGCTGGACATATGACATTCAAGCTTTTCCACCGAACCTGACTACTTATGTTTTTTCTTCAGGACCGAATTGCGATATCACCGGCGACATCGGTAATTTACCTCCAAATTTGGTTCGTTTTGAATGTGCTGGTAGTAACCAAAACACAACTTTCGGCGATATTGCAAATCTTCCAGCGGGGCTACAAATCTACATTAACAGAGGGAACAACTTAACAACCGGAAACATAGCAGCTTTGCCGAGTGGACTTATCACTTTTAACAATCAAGGGTCAAATACCACGTCGGGCAGTATCGCAAGTTTGCCCGTTGGTTTGACGCTTTATCAAAATCAGGGCTCCAACACTACAAGTGGCAATATTTCAGGCCTTCCATTGACTCTACAAACTTACAACAACCAAGGAAGCAACACCACAACAGGCGATATCGCTACCTTAACCACGTCTTTGACCGCGTATACTAATTTAGGTTCAAACACCACTTTTGGTGACATTGGTAATTTAAAAAATCAGTTAATACTTTTTAGCAATCAGGGTAGTAACACAACTTCAGGAAGTTTAATTAACCTTAAGCCTACGCTTCAAACCTATGTTAACCGCGGGAACAACACAGTCACCGGCGCAATTTTAGATGTTCCGGCCTCAGTTACGAATTTTGAAAGTTCCAACGCATTTATCACTGGCAATTTGGCAGACATTTCACCAACAGTGACACGATTTAATATCAATGATGCGCCAATCACTGGTGACATCGCTGATATTCCAGCATCGGTCACTTTCGTACAATTAGGAGGAAGCAATACAACCTTTGGTGATATTGCGAATTTAAAACCAACGCTCACAAACTATCAGAATACAGGAAGCAACACCGTAACTGGGGACATAGCAAATATTCCTGCTTCTATCACTTTCTTCATAAGTGAAGGGTCAAACACTAATTTCGGAAACATTGCAAATTTAAAAACGGGCTTAGCGACTTTTAGCGCGCGTGGCTCAAATACGGTGACTGGTGACATTGCGAATCTTCCGGCAACTCTTAATTTTTTCTATCTGAGTGGATCCAATACGACATTTGGTTCGATTAATACTTTTAAACCTAACCTTAGAGAATATACAAATGCTGGGTTTAACACCACAACCGCGACTGGAACAGCATTCTTACCCCTACAATTTAATTTATTTACTTTGTTAGACGCCACTGTCAGATCCCAAACTGAAATCGATAATATTTTGATTTCTTTAGCGTCGCAACCGAATTGGCGGGGTGTTCGATCCGTAGATCTTCGAGGTTCTGGTAACGCGACCCCAGGCCCATCGGGCCTTGCAGCAAGAGCTTTGCTTCAAACTTATGGTGTTACAGTCCTTAATAACTAAATTTTAATTAAATTTTAAGAATTGTAATTAGCTAAGTCAAAGCTTCATCGCCTTAGGCCTTATTGCCCAATGAAAACTGAGCCAAAGTTTTGATAACAAAAAAATTGATAGTAAGATTGGCATGACTAGTGCTTAATTGTAATTGAGCATTTGAGATGGTTTACCGATAAACAGCAGTATGGGAAATAGCAAAAAATGAAATCATTGCCTTTTAAAACAAATTTTAAGCGTAATTTTACTATCGTTCTCACCTGCTGCTTGATTGGCATTGGGCTTATAACGCTTGGAAAATTTAACGCCGCCCTATCAGAAGAGCCTGGTACACCCATCTCGCCTTGGACCAAGAGCGTGCTTGCCAAAACTTTAGCCCCGCACGTTGAGTCCAACACACTTCCGAAGACCTTAAATATGAGCATCGATGGTATTGACCAGCGGGTCCAGTTTGAATACACCATCGACGTCGAGATGCAGGAATTTACAGACCGTTTAATGAAGCGAGCAAGGCCGGATTACGGCGCTTTAGTGGCTGTGGATGCAACTACGGGCGAAATTTTGACCATGTCCAGCTATTCTCATGAAAAGTATACGAAGAATTTGGGATTAGTGGCTTCATTTCCAGCCGCATCTATTTTTAAGGTTGTGACAGCGGCAGCTGCTCTTGAAATGAAAAAAGTAAAACCTGAAACCACTTTTACTCTTACCGGCCGTAGCCATACCCTCTATAAAAAGGATGTGATTGGTACGCCAGAGCACCGTTGGTCCAAAACGATGTCCATCACTGATGCCTTTGCTAAGTCAACAAACACCTTGTTTGGGAAGCTTGGACTTTATTTTGTGGGCGCAGACTATTTACAAAGTTTTGCCAATTTATTTGGGTTCAACCAGAACATTTATGCCGACTTTCATGTTCCTAAGAGCATTATGACACTTAATGAAAATGATGATTGGGCCGTGGTGGAAGCGGCTTCAGGTTACAATACCCAAACAACATTGAGCCCACTGCATGGAGCGCTGTTAGCAGCTTCTGTTTCAAATGATGGAATAATGATGGAACCGTTTCTGGTGAAAACAATGTTCGATGATAAGGATCAAATCTTGTATCAGTCAAAACCCAAAACATTCTCGAAACCAATTAGTCCTAAAACAAGTCAAGACTTAAAAATTTTAATGGGAGCCACAATTCGAAGTGGCACCTCTCGAAAGGCTTTTCGTAAAATCATCAATCGTAAACTTTATGCTGACGCAAGCTTCGGAGGTAAAACAGGTTCGCTTAAAGGCAAAAGCCCTGAAGGGAAAACCGATTGGTTTGTGGGATATATGGAGCACAATGGTCGTCGTATCGCTATAGCTTCAGTTTTTGTTCACAAAAACATTTGGCGCATTCGTTCTTCACAAATGGCAAGTAGCTACTTCGAGCACTTCATGTACCGCTCAATCACAGAAAATAAACAGGTAGCGACAAGATAGACAATTAAGCCATTTTAACAAACAAGAGTTATTTACCCTTACAGTTAAATCATTATGCTATATAGTAATCGGCTAAGTCTGATAAGTTTCTTCCCGTTAGCCTTTGTGAAGTCCATCCGTCCATAGCCTGTGTGCCTAAAGATTTATAAAATTCTATGGCAGGAGTATTCCAATCAAGAACAGACCATTCTAAGCGTCCACAATTTCTTTCGATAGCTAGGTTTGCAATAAACGATAGTAGAATTTTACCGTAACTTTTTCCTCGTTGTTCGGGGAGGACAAAAAGATCTTCCAGATAAATTCCTGGTTTACCTAAGAACGTTGAGAATGAATGAAAAAATAGAGCAAAGCCAACTTTTTTATGATCAACTTCTAAAAAAATAACTTCAGCAAATGGATTAGCCCCGAATAAGTTATCTATAAAATCTTTTTCTGTGGCAATCACTTCATGCTCTAGCTTCTCGTAGATAGCCAAAGCTTTCACGAATTTTAATACTTCAGAAGCATCTTCAGCTTGTGCAAATTTTATTTTGATATTTTCCACGAGATTTTTTCCTTTCAACTCTGGGGTGGATAATTTTTTTACATTTAAGATATTTGTTTATTCCTTTTTAGACAAAAAAACAAAAGGCCTTGAAGAATATTCAAGGCCTTTTCATTATATTTTTCAATTTTTTATTCGTAAAATATGATTGTTCACAAAATTTCAGTGTCATTTAAAAATACTGGGATTAACCAAATTCACAAAATACAGGCCCTTGATCAACCACTGTTCCGTTGTGAATCATTTTGAAGTCGCCAATAAAATCCATAGCTTCTTCATCATAACGCATTTCAATTTTCAAAGTGTAAGCCTCTAAAGTTGTCGCTAAATAATCTTCTTTGTAGAAAAACATTTTAAGTTCATTATCCACACTCCAATAACCAGGCATTTCAAAGGCTTTTGCATCATACTCGATAGTCATAGGTGCACCGTTAATTACCGTTTCTATAGAAGCTCCGCCACTTAAAACTGGGGCAGCTGGCATTCTAGAATTTAAAAGATAGATTTCTACTTTGGACGCTTTTGTGTTTGCTGAACACATTGTTTCGCCCGTGGCAAAAGCTTGAAACGAAGTTAATGCTACTAATAAGACCGTTAAAATTTGTGATTTCATTTTATTTTTTCCTTATGTTTGAAGTTAGAATTAAGTTTTTTTAATTTTAATTTTAATTTTAATTTTATTTTTTTTATTTTTTATGGACGAGCCTACTTTTTTTCGACTCGTTTCGTTCATTACAGTTTTAAATTTAGTTCACTTTTCCAGTGACTGCGGTAAATCTATAGTTAGGTCCTTCGAATCCAATTGTTTGATAGTTCACCAAAACAACCAAAGCGTTTTTGTAATTAATCACTTGCGAAGGCTTATATCCCCAAGCACAGCTTCTTGATGCGGGTGCTCTATTGTCTTTTTGAAGAGTGGTCACTTCAGGTGTGTACTGATCATCATAAAGGCTGTGATTTGTGGTTAAGTTCACAGTCATCATATTTGAACCATAATAGAATTCTTCTTGGCACCATTCATTATGAGCTTCAACAGGGGCAGGGTGTTCTTGGATATCGAGTTTATAAGTTCTAACCGACGTGCTTGCACCACCTTGAGCCCAATATTCAAAACTAAAAATAGTATTTTTGTAATCGCTTAAATCAGTATAAGGTCTGTTTAATACTGTATTACCTTTAATGCTTTGATTGATGCCGTATCTGTTTAAGTCCGCACGCTTAATTAAATTTTCAATAAATTGTTTTTCTTGCGCCGGAGTGAACGAATCATCCATCGGTAAGTATTTTTCTGAATCTTCATAGACTCTTTTTAAAAGTTTGTTGTTCGCGACATCGATCACGTCGATTTCTGCCCAGAAGAATCCTGATCCGTCTTGGACCCCTGACTGCATATATGCGAAGTGATTTCCATCTTTCGAAAACCCTAAGATTTTAGAATAAGATTCATCACCAGCAAAACTTAAAGAAGTGCTTAGTGTTAAACCTAGAAACATCAATGTTGCGATTGTTTGTTGGATGAGTGCTTTCATTTTTTCCCCCGAAATTTTGGCTTTTAAGGCCGGTTAGTGTGTTTTCTCTTATTAAGCTAATCTTTCAAAAATTAACTGTATGGTTAAAATTTACCCGGTTTTTTCATTAAAAATAGATCATTTTACTTAATTTTGATGACCAAAATTAAGTAATTAGTTAAAAAACTATATGGAAAAACCAGACTTATTTGTATTTAAGGATTACCGTGCCTACATCGAAAGCATCTTAAAATCCGAACAATTTGGGCGAGGTGGAAAGTCCAAACTGGCTGTGCATTTAAATTGTCAGCCCAGCTTTATTTCGCAAGTTTTAAAAGGTGTAAACACTTTAAGTTTAGAACAGGCTTTTAAAATAAATTCTTTTTTTAAACACACAGACATCGAACAATCTTTTTTTATGACCTTGGTTGAATCTGATAAAGCGGGCACTAAAGATTTAAAAACTTATTATTCTAAAAAGCTTAATGAAATCACTGAGCAAGCTAAACTTATTCAAAATAGAATCAAATACGAAGAGATTTCAGAGTCAGATACATTGATCTACTACAACAATTGGAATCACGTTAGAATTCATCATTTAGCTAACATTCCTAAATATAGAAATATTGTTGCTCTTAAGAAAAAAATTAATTTATCAGATGAGGAATTTAATAAATGCCTCAATTTTCTATTAGAAAAAAAACTTCTAATCAAAACAGAAACCGACGATCTAGAAATGGGTTTTAAAAAACTCTATATTAAAAAAGAATCACCCATTGTTAGTTTCGCCCATATGAAAGCTCGCCTTGAGAACATCAATAACTTAAAAAATGCAGGACCAGATGCTTTAAACTTCGGAGCTAACTTAACAATTTCAAACAAAAACTATGCTTTGTTCAGAAATAAACTTGTCCAAGTTCTAGAAGAGCTGTACACCCTTGTGGAAGAGGAAGACCCGGAACGTATGTGTTCGGTGGTCATTGATTTAATGGACTCTTAATTAACTCCATTAAATTTCATTGGTGAAATTCTGGGGGCATTTATGTTTAAAATTTTATTCTTTTTAATAACTTTTGTTTATGCTCAAAACTTAAATCCGCCGACATCTCCGATGGTTCTTACGGATGTTCTTTTAACAAAAAACTTCACTCAAAGTAATTTAAGTTCTGGTGGCGGTAGCATTGGCGGCTTTGGTGGTGGCGACACAACGGATCGACGTCGTCTGGCTGCTTGGTATTATGGAGATCGTCAAATTCAAGTTTGTAAACAAGTGAACAAATATTTTAGTTTAAGTGAAACTGAAGTTGTAAGCTTTGTTCAAGACGCCATTTTAGTTTGGAAAAATTATTTTGATCATAAAGGGATAAACAAAAAAAGAATTGATAAAGTGAATTTGAATTTTAATCTGAAACCCACCTGTGAAGGTGGCGAAGATTTAGTTTTGTATTTTGGGACAGGACCTATAAATCAAAATCTTTTAGATTTAAGGGCCTTTCAAAGTTTAAGTAATCCTGTGGCTTATGTGAATAAAACTTACATGAGCGAAGATTTAAAATGGTCCAAAGGTTATATCCGATTCGTAGAGGATTTTAGCTATGGGCTGGACGATGGATATTTTCCAAATTGGTCGGATAAGGACCAATTTTATCAAATCTTATTACATGAGATTGGTCATGTCCTTGGATTTGCTCACATCCCTGGAACAATCATGACTGGAAGTATTGTGCGTGAAACAATTGTCGAAAATAAGATTTTAAATACTGTGGATTTAGACCAAGAGCTTTATCCTTGTCCTTCGTGTTTAACCTCTTATAGCTTGGTGACTACAAAGGATCATGTTTTATTCCCAGAAGGGACACTGATTCACTTTTTAAATGACATCGTTAGAATTGAAAGAGGTTTGTCTAAAGGTTTGTCGACATTAGATATTCAACCAACTTCGATTATAAAAAAAGATTTAGTCTCAAGTTTAATTTCAATTTTTGAACCCGAAGAACAAATGATTCAAATTAATCATCTGTATTTTTTAAACTACCAGAGCGAGGATTTGGTTTTCGTCCAAGATGGTGCAGATTTAAAAGTTTTAAGAAAGGGTGAACAGATTGCCCAATTCCTTAAAGGAGTGATGTGATGACTATATTTTTAAGTTTGATTTTTTCATTCGCCTACGGGCTAAGTTTAGTTCAAGAATCTAAAGATATAGAATGTAAAAATTCTGAAGTGTCCGTTTTAGTGGATAAAAGAGATAGATTCATTGAAGTGACCGAACTGTCCAGCCTTAACACTAAGAAATTCACGTCTTATGAGTTTCTGGATTCCGGCATCTTGTTGAAACAAAATAGTGCAGACGAGATTGCCCTGATACAACTGACTCCAAAAAATAACGCCATTTTGATAGTGGGTCGAAAACACTCGTTCACAGAATCAAACTGCCGCGATACAGGCGGTTCTAAGACCTGCGAAGTTAATGGTAAGTCATTATTCTGGTCACCAACAATAATGAGCTATGATGCTCAATACGACGGGCTTGTATTGGCCAATATAAATGTACGTCATTACGGAGTGTACCCCAATGATGGAACTTATTTTCTGGGATCAAGCTTAAATAGCACAGGCCTTGCCATTATTGATTACGGAGCAAAGGTTGAATTGGTCTATGGAAAACTAAAAAACTTAAATTGTATTTATCTTGATTAATATCTTATTGGTGACTGGCGCAATATTTAAGTATTAAATCTTGCGCCGAAAATTAAGCTTTATGTTTTTTCTGATGTTGTAAGCTGTGAAAAAACGCAGCTCCAATAATCACTAATCCCAATCCACCAGAAACAACCTCGGGAACGTGAAATGAAATACTCACAAACATAACGATGGCAAGTAAACCGATCGCCCAAAAAGCGCCATGTTCTAAAAAGATATAGGCGTCTAAAGATCCCTTCTTCACCATGACAATCGTAAAAGTTCGAACGTAAAGCGCACCGATACTAAGACCAATTGCAATAATTAAAGGGTTTGACGTGATGGCAAAAGCTGCGATCACCCCGTCAAAACTAAAAGAAGCATCTAAAATTTCAAGATACATAAATAAGCCTAAACTTTGCTTTCCTAAATCTTTGACAGCAATATCTCCGCCTTCAAAACTTAGTACATCTCCAATAAGCTTTACACCAACAAAAGTTAAAACTCCGGCAACACCTGAAAATAGAACAGTATTACTGATTGCTGGATCCACAACTCTTGAAAGAATTAAAAGACCTAATAAAGTGACTCCAATTTCGGTCGACTTTAAAGCCCCAAGTTTAGAAAGACGTTTTTCAATAAATCCAATCCAATAAACTTCTTTCTCGGCATCGAAAAAATAACTTAAAGCCACTAAGGCTAAAAAGGCTCCACCGAAAGAGGCCACTTGAGGATGCACTGAAAGCATAATTTCTGCGTATCTGGCAGGATCACTTAATGCTAATGAAACGGCAGCTATTGGACCGAGTGAAGCCGCTAAACAGACGATGACGATTGGAAAAAATAAACGCATTCCAAAAACCGCAATCAAAATACCCCAAGTTAAAAATCGTCTTTGCCACACGGGGGTCATTTGTTTCAGCACAGATGCATTCACGATTGCATTGTCGAATGAAATCGTGGTTTCAAGTAATGCCAAAATAGAAGTTGTGAATAAAAATTGGAGGCCAATCATCCAAGATCCGGATTCATTAAATCCTAGGAAAACAGAAAGTGCCAAACCAATAGCCGTCAAAAGAAAATTAAACCCGAAGTCTTTCATCATAGGCCTAAATGTATATCAGAAAATATTATGAATACACTTAAAAATTACTGATCAGATCAACAAGATCAGGGGAGTCAATAAATGGATTTCTGTTGCCTTGGTAGCTTTCGACTTGGTCGTTTCTTAAAGCTTCTTCATCGTCAACCGGATCTAATGAATGCCACTCTTTTAATACTTTTTCTTCGCTTTCTGCAATTGGCATGTGGTATCTCACTGAAAAATAAAATAAGGCACGAGCTACGTTACCTTTGTGGTTCTGTGGTGGTTCAAAAACTCTGCTACCAGAATCGTCATTACCTATGTGTGATAATGGGCATTTAGTTGTTTGAGTTTCTTGGGTGACTTCACCAAATGGATTATTGCCGCGAATGCTATTTAATTGTGAATCCGATGGGTATAAATGATGAAGATCAGATTTTTGAGTGCTTCTTTCTGAACCGCCAAATTTACTTTGTGGCCATGTGTGCTCGACATTTATGATGCTATTGTTCGGAGTTTTTCCGATGCCTGGTGATGCATAATCAACTTCGCAATAAACATCTGTCACAAAATATCTGTTTTGGTCTTGTTGAATAGCCATGTGACCTAAAAGTTTAACCTTGGCTGTTTTGTACCCAAGAGGATTATGATTTCTTCGGGCTTCGTTGTAAACTTGCTCTTTGATGTCTTGACCATTCGTTGATCGACTGAAGGCTTGGGTTGAAAAAACTAGAACTGCGACGACGGAAAACGCACTCATTCTTAACACGATAGCTTCCTTGCTAGGGTTTATCTAATGATTTCAACCAAAGTCTGTGTCGTCAATCTTTTATTGTTAAGAGAGTGTTAAGACCAATCCATATAATATTTTTTAAGTTTTTGATATCTAAGGTCTTATCGTAATAATATATCTCGATGAACTCGTTGCCTATTGATACTCACATTACATCAATTATAGATGCGGTAAAAAAAAACCAGCAAGTGATTTTGACGGCAACTCCAGGGGCTGGAAAAACAACTCGTCTACCCCCACATTTATTATCAACTGTTCAAGGAAAAGTTGCGGTTTTGCAACCACGCCGAATGGCGGCGATCTCTGCATGCCAATTTGTAGCAGATGAAAATCAGTGGCAAGTTGGCGAACAAGTCGGATATCAAGTGCGCCAAGATTCGAAATTTAACATAAACACCAAATTGTTATTTATGACCGATGCGATATTACTGCGTCGACTAATTGATGATCCTGAACTTAATGAATTTGGTCTTATTGTAATTGATGAGTTTCATGAAAGAAACTTGAATCAAGACGTGATTTTAGGAGTTTTAAAAGAACTTCAGCTTATGGGCCGAGACATAAGAATCTTAATCATGTCGGCAACTTTAGATTTAAAAGAATTTAAAAAATATCTAAGTGAAAGCGTGGTCATTGATGTCCCGGGGGCTGTGTATCCTTTGGAAATTCAATACTCATCTAAGCCATTAAGTTTACAGACGGATTATGAATTTATTCAAAGGGTGGCTTCGGCCATAACTTCCTTTGAAGCCAATAAAACTACGGATGATATTTTAGTTTTCTTGCCTGGCGTGGGTGAAATTCAAAGACTTCGTGAGGCCCTTTTAGAAAAAAAGATTCAGCGCGAAGTTGTCATCCTTCACGGATCTTTGAATCTTAAAGACCAACAAGTCGTCTTACGAAAACACGAACAACGACGGGTGATACTCGCAACAAATATTGCAGAAGCATCGGTGACAGTTTCTGGGGTGAACGCGGTTATAGATTCGGGTTTGGCTCGGGTCCTAACAACAAACTTAAACAGCGGATTTTCGATTTTAAATTTGACCGCAATTTCTAAATTCAATGCCAAGCAAAGATCGGGGCGTGCGGCCCGCGAAAAAAGTGGAACCTGCTTAAGGCTTTGGACTGTTCATGAAGAGTCATCGCGGGACGAACAGTTGTTGCCAGAGGTTCAAAGACTAGATTTAACGTCCACACTTTTATTGCTTTCACATCTTGGGATAACAGATCCCAAATCGTTTTCGTGGTTTTCGATTCCACAAGATGGACTGCTTAACAAATCCAGCGGCTACTTAAAAAATATTGGAGCTTTAACAGAATCTGGCAGTCTGACCGATTTAGGTCAAAGTTTATTGTCTTATCCCATAGAGCCAAGGCTAGGATCTTTGCTATTTCTAATTGAACAAGAACTTAGAAGAAATCATGATCAAGATTTTGAATTTGCTTTTAAAATTATTTCTATACTTCAAGATAAAGACTTTCTAACACCGGAGTCCAATTTGTCTTCGGCGTCAGAAAGCGATCTTTTAGATCGGCTTCAGCTTCTTGAAGATTACGAGACCAAAAATTTAGGTCGAATCAGGTTGAATCAAAATCAAATTAAAAATATTTTTGATTCCAGTAAACAACTAAAACAAATTGTGGATTCAAACCTTAAGTTAAAATCATCCAAACTTATTGAAAAAATAAAACTAAATGAGGTCGGCAGTAGGCTCGAAAACAAATCCAAAGAAAAAAGTAGTCACAATTTTTCCGAAAAAAATGATGAGTTGCAGATCAAGGAATTTTTAAAATTCCTGTTACTAACCCAATCCGATCGTTTATGTCGACGTCGTACTAATTCTAATCGTGGTCTTATGGTCGGTGGGCGTGGGGTCAAACTAAGTCCTAATTCGTCTGTTCATAAAAGTGAATTTTTCGTAAGTTTGTCGGGCATGGATTTGCCGGGTCAGGCTGAGACCACAATCAACATGGCACACGGCTACACAAAGATTGAAGTCATCGATATTCTAAAGGATCAAATTCAAAATATTGAAGAGCCTTTTTACGATCCAGATAAAGGACAGTTTTACCTTAAAAAATTACGCCGATTTAAAGATTTGGATCTTGATGAACCTACCTTAACAAAAATTTCTGCCGACGATTTAGGTGATAAATTTTTGGATATTTTAGTGCTTCGGTGGCCCGATGTTGTGAAGGCGCATTCAGGCCTTAACAATTGGATGTCACGCTGGAAGTTTTTCTGTGATGAATCTCAAGCCGATTTAAAACTAAGTTCCGAAATGATTAGAAGTGTTTTAGAGATGGCGTCTTCTGGAAGATCTAATTGGGACGAAATCATTAAACAAGACTTGGTCTATTTTATTCAAATGCAATTGGATCCAAAAGTACTAAAGAGTTTTAACGAACTTACACCTAAAGAATTTCACGCACCCAGCGGCGGAGTGCATCAGATTGTTTATTCAGATTCAGAGAGCCCTTTTGTGGAAGTTAGACTTCAAGAAGTTTTTGGATTGACTGAAACGCCACGCCTTGGTCCTCTTAAAAAATCTTTAGTTTTTAAACTCTTGGCCCCGAATTTTAGACCAGTGCAAGTTACTTCGGACATCGCTGGGTTTTGGCAGAGATCCTATGTGGATGTGAAGAAAGAACTTAAAGGTAGATATCCGAAACACTCATGGCCAGATGATCCGCTGACGGCCCAGCCTGTGCAGAAGGGCAGGCGACGATCCTGAATTTTTGAGTCTTTTGATTGGATTTGAATTGTATATAACATTTGGCTTTTAATGTTGGATCGATGGCATGAAGCCTTGCCAGCACGCAGTGCGTGCAAGGCGAATGACAGTCGCTTCTCCAACATTAAAAGCCAAATGTTATATACAATTCAAATCCAATCAAAAGACTCAAAAATTCTCGAACGTGAGCCCGCGGGGTGGCCGTTGGGGCGGTGATGCTGTGGGCAATGGGTTGGTTTTTTTATAAATAATTTTAAGTTTGGCGGAAGTAGGTTATACGTTTAGTAACTATTTACGTCGGGGGATGTATGAAGAGTTTTTTGGGGAAGATAAGTTTCTTTAGTTTCGTTTTTGTGGGTCTTTTCGGTTCTGCCAACGCAAGCGTGCTTCAAGATGATATTGATTCGATTTTGGCGAAAAGCAATAGAAGCTATAATCGGTTAGCATTGCCTGTTGGTTATTCGGATCAGGTTATGGATGTTAGTCGTTTTCCTTTTGATCATCCTGAGGTTGCAAATCTTCTTGTTGAGTTAGATCAACAATCCTTAAAGCAGTGGCATGAATATGTGGATGGGCAATGGGAATTGCATCAGCAGGGCGAATACACTGAATTTGATTTTACAGATGAAGCTAGTGTTGAAGAGATTAAGGATAATCCTTATTTATATTTAGGTTTGGATTCTGCCGAACCTTTAAATCCGGTTGAAAATGTTTATATACTTTCTAAAAATGGGGAAGTTGTTGGGTACGTGATTGAGCTATTTAATACAATGCGAGCTCAAACTATAGAAGACGGTTCAGGAATAGTTTTGTATCTAGATCTAGATTTTAAATTGGTCGTGATGACAGAATGGGATTCTTAATTTTATACTCAATTCAACCACCGGGGGAATTGTGAGTATAAAATTAGTTCTTGTTATTTTTTGCGCTTTATTAAATTTGCTTTCTATTTTTATTATTTTCCTAGAAATTTCTAGATGGAATGGCGCAAATTATATTAAAAAATACCAAGGTGTCGTGACCCAAATATTAGAAAAACCAGAAAATATCCAAGAAAGACCATCGGGCGATAGACTCGTGGTCTCTTATACGGACGAGCAGCAAAAAGCTTTAACTTACGAATTAGGCACGTTCAATTCTGCAGGACCAAATGAATACGCTAACAAAAAAGTGGGCGATCAAGTTGAGTTCAGTAAAACAGTTGAAGCCACTGTTGAAGGTGCAACAAAAGACTTTCGATGGGGTTTATCGAACGCCTTAATCATATTCTCTGTGTTTTTTATCGCTGTCGGAGTTTTACTTAAACTTTAATGGATCTTGACGCGATAATTTTATTGTAAACTTCTTTCATCGCAAAATACGATAATGCTGTGATGAAAAAATTTTTGCTGATCTTTATATTGATTTACTCAGCTTCGGTTAACGCTTCCGTATTTGGTGTGGATGATCGAGCTCTTATAAAACCTTTTTCGCCAGAAGAACCTTATTCGCAAGCCATTGCTGTTGGTGTTCTTAATTCGATGGTCACTGAAAAAAACGGTGAATTCAACTTAGATGTTTCTAACACCAAAGATTTTTTATGCGCCGGTGAAAACTTTTTTAATGAGCCCTCAATTGATTACGCGTGTACCGCATTTTTGGTTGGACCAGATCTTTTGGCTACGGCTGGTCACTGTGTTGTTAATACTGGGGTGATTGAAAATGATCCCGAACGTTACTGCGAAGTTTATTATTGGATATTTGATTATCAATCCAACGCCTTAGGCGAAACACAAATCAAAAATATTCCATCAGAGAATGTGTATAAGTGTAAAAAAATTATTTTTGGGGCGAATCAAGAGCGCTTGCCGTTCAGGGATTTTGCGTTGATACAGTTAGATCGTGAAGTCATAGGCAGAAATCCACTTAAACTTTCGAACACAGATGATCTTTTGGGACCATTTTCCATGATGGGTCACCCACTCGGGGTTCCTCAAGTGCTGTCTCGAGGTGCGAACCTTATAGAAAACGATCTAACAAAACAAAGCTTCGTGACAAGTTTAGACGCCCTTGAGGGAAACAGTGGAAGTCCTGTCTTCAACGCATCCATGGAAGTCATCGGGATTTTAATTTCTGGCTCGCCAGAGCCTCACCTCGTTAAAGACGAATCTAAAGATTGTTATCGCTACAATATGTGCGATGAAAGCGGCAAAAATTGTACAAACAAATCAACAGACGCCGGTGGATCGGACGTTCAGCGCATTAAGCCATTATTAGACAAATTGGAAAGCCTAAATCCTCCTCTTATTATGTAAATAGCATTCGCACGTGGCCGAGTTCCAAATGCTCAAGTAGCCTTTGATTTTAGAGATGAAACCTCGTATCACGAAGTTAGAGGTATTTAGGGTTGGAAAACAAATTAGATGAAACACTTTCTAAAGAGTCTATGCAGACGGCTATTAAGGTCTTAGAGGCTTTAGTTGAAGACACTGTAAAGCTTGGGATGTTATCCAAAGAGGACAGAAAAAGTTTACTGATCGCCGCCGGAAAGCTTTCTCGACCTGATAGAAAAGAAGTTGAGCGTCGCGGAAAATCAATTAAATCCCATCAGAAAAAAAATATAATTGATCATGACAAATCTGTGCGCGCAAAGACAGGTATAAGATCCGCTAGAGTCGCAGACATTTTTACAGCGCCTGAAGCTGCCCTGTCCATTGAAGGTGTGGCTGGTGAATTGAAATCGTCCAGGTCATGTTATGTTTGTTTATCTAGATTCACTGTTTTGCATCACTTTTATGATACGATGTGCATGCCATGTGCAGAGCTTAATTATAAAAAAAGATTTCAAACTGCAGATTTAACAGGGCAAGTGGCTTTGATTACGGGTTCACGTTTAAAGATTGGTTATCACGCCACTTTGATGATGTTAAGAGCAGGCGCCACAGTCATTGCCACCACCAGATTTCCAAAAGATTCGGCCATTCGTTTTTCTAAAGAAACTGATTTTAAAGACTGGGGAGATCGCTTACATATTTACGGGTTAGATCTTCGTCACACACCAAGTGTGGAACTGTTCGCCAATTACATCTCTAAAAAATATGATCGACTTGATTTATTACTCAACAATGCGGCGCAAACGGTCCGTAGGCCTCCTAGTTTTTATGAGCATTTAATGCCTATTGAAAGCCAGGATATTTCTATCTTAACTTCAGATCAGCAAATGCTGCTCAGCGAATACAGTCAGTGTCTGAATAATTTAGGTTTCGAACCACATCATGCTTCGTTGAAATTAAATTCATCTATAGATACTACGGAAACCGTGAATGAGAAAATTGTTCCCGTTGTTTGGCATGGGCAAGGTCACGGAGTGGGTTTGACGTCTTCTGCGCAGTTATCGCAAATTCCATATTCGTATGCAGATAATTTAAATAAACAAGAATTATTTCCTTCGGGAAAGCTTGATGTGGATTTACAGCAAGTGGATTTAAGACGGGTCAACAGTTGGCGATTAAAGATGGGCGAGATTAAAACTTCTGAAATGCTTGAAGTTCAACTTGTTAACGCCATCGCCCCGTTCGTGCTTTGCAATTCTTTACTTCCTTTGATGAAGAAAGATTACACAGGAAAAAAACACATTGTGAACGTCACTGCCATGGAAGGAAAGTTTCAAAGATTTAAAAAAGAACCACGACACCCTCACACCAATATGGCAAAAGCTGCACTTAATATGATGACCAACACCATGTCTGGTGAACTTGCAGACTTTGGAATTTACGTGAATGCCGTGGACACAGGTTGGGTGACCGATGAGGATCCTTTACAACTTGCAAAATTAAAAGAGCAGATTCACGATTTCCAACCACCCTTGGATATTGTCGACGGTGCTGCTCGAATTTGCGATCCTTTTTTTGACGGTATCTTAAGCGGAACACACTGGTGCGGAAAATTCTTAAAAGATTATCGTCCGATTGATTGGTGATATCTTTTTGTTCCATGTAATTTAATTCAATGTAAATAATAAAATTTAAGCCCTAAGCGAAATTAGCGGGTTTAAATTAAAATGGTAATAGCTAATTAGCAATTTTACTTGCGTTCATGGGATAACAAGAGACAATAGCAATAATGAAATTCTTAGTTTGTTTAATTATTAGTTGCAGTTATGCTTTTGGGACAAGTTTTTCTGACCCATCAAAGTCTTTTGGACCTGCAGTAATTGTTGAAATAAAACATACTCATGAGCTGGAATCGTCGCATCACCATCATGATGTGCACGAAGACGATCATCACCATGAAGAAAATAAAGATCCAAATGATGAAAGTGGTGATCAGGAGCAATCTGCGCCACACTCTCACAAGGTCTCAATCTCGATGTCAAATAGTTGTGTTATGACTTTTTCGAAAATACATAGCTTTAAGACAGCTAAGAAAATTGAGTCAGTTTGTTTTTCAATTTACAATGAACTACGTCCTAAAAATCCTCTTCTAGGATCTATATTTCGTCCTCCTATCAGCTAAAACACAGAATAAATATTAAAAACTAAAGCTATCTTTTTAGTTTTATTTTATATTTATCAGAATCGTTTGATAATATTTTTTTAAAAAAATTTAGCCTATTCGCTTATGAGGAGATTTATATGTTGAATAACATTATAATGTTTTCTTTAAAACATCGTCTTACAGTGGTTATCTTTTCAATTGCCATTACTTTTTATGGGGCTTGGTTAGTGCCTAATTTGGCTGTTGATGTATTTCCAAACCTAAATAGACCTACTGTTACAGTGTTAACAGAAGCCCATGGCCTTGCACCCGAAGAAGTCGAAACTCTTGTAACACTCCCTGTAGAAAGTGTTCTTAATGGAACACCTGGTGTTTTAAGAACCCGCTCAAGTAGTGGAATTGGTGTCTCTATTGTTTATGTAGAATTTGATTGGGGTACTGAGATATTTAAAAATCGTCAGCTTGTTGCAGAGCGATTGCAGCTTGTTCAAAGTAGGTTGCCTAATGGTATGCAGCCGGTCATGGGACCGGTAACTTCGATCATGGGAGAAATTCAATTCGTAGGTGTCACAAGCCCTGACGGGAAGACCTCTTCTATGGATTTGCGCACTTTGGCGGATTGGACTTTAAGGCCTCGTTTGATGACAATACCTGGAGTTAGCCAAGTCATAGTCATGGGTGGTGAAGTTAAGCAATATCAGATTTTAATTTCCAGCCAAAAGCTTCAAGCGAAAAATATCTCCATCGAAGATTTAAAACATGCTCTTACAGAAATCAGTGAAAATACAACGGGTGGCTTTATTGACATCATTGATAAAGAATTTTTAATTCGACCCATCGGTCGTGTTGCAAGCTTAGAGGACATAGAAAATTCCTTTGTTGGTATGCACTTTGGTAAACCTGTTTTAGTCAAAGACGTGGCTGTTGTGCAAGTTGGCGCAAAAACTAAACGCGGAGAAGGCAGTATAAATGCTAAACACTCTGTCATCATGACAATTCAAAAACAGCCATCTGCAAGCACAATAGATTTAACAAAAGCCATTGACCAAGAGCTAGTTGAGACTCAAAAAACTTTACCTCAAGGTGTTCGCCTAGAAACAGATTTATTCAAGCAATCGCATTTTATTGAATCAGCTATTGGAAATGTCGAAGAGGCTTTACGTGATGGTATTATCATGGTGGCTATCATTCTGTTTTTATTTCTTATGAATTTTCGCACAACGGGAATCACTTTAGTGGCCATCCCTTTAAGTCTTCTTGTCACGGCCATTGTTTTTAAAATCATGGGACTTGGTATAAATACAATGACTCTTGGTGGGTTAGCTATAGCCATTGGTGAGTTGGTGGATGATGCCATCGTCGATGTTGAAAATGTATTTAGAAGGCTTAAAGAAAACCGAGCCTTGGGCTCGCCAAAAGGAAATTTACGGGTAATTTATGAAGCGTCATCCGAGGTACGTAACTCAATCGTTTTATCAACCATAATTGTTGTTCTTGTTTTTATACCTTTATTTGCTTTAGGGGGAATCGAAGGACGATTATTTGCGCCGCTTGGTATCGCCTACATTATTTCAATCATCGCATCACTTTTGGTGTCGTTAACTGTGACACCTATTCTATGCTCCTTTCTGCTGCCTTCTTCTAAAGCTGTTGGACATGAAGAGGAAGGTTTTCTTGTTCGTTTTCTAAAGGCAAGAGCACTTGTGATTCTTCACTATACCTTGCCTCGACCCAAACTAGTTTTGCTGGGAGCAAGTCTTTTGTTGTTATTTTCACTCGCACTTTTACCTTTTATGGGTCAAAATTTTTTACCGGATTTTAACGAGGGGACAGCAACAATTGGCGTTGCAGCATCCCCCGGGATTTCGCTTTCTGCATCTGACAAACTAGGGACTGAAATTGAAAAAGCTATTCTATCAGTTCCAGAAGTGAAATCGACAGTGCGTCGCACAGGTCGCGCAGAGATGGACGAACACGCAGAGGGTGTTCATTGGAGCGAAATTGATGTGGACTTTAAAACCGAAGGTCGGCCTTTGCACATTGTGCTTCCAGAGATAAGGCAAAAAATTGAAAAGACAGCAGATGTATATGTGAACTTAGGCCAACCCATAAGCCATAGGTTGGATCATTTATTGTCTGGCGTGCGAGCGCAAATTGCCGTTAAAATATTTGGTCCCGATCTTGTTGAACTACGACGTTATGGTGGAGAAATATTTGATGCCATGAAGCGTGTCAAAGGAGTAGTGGATCTTCAAACAGAGCCTTTAGTGCTTATTCCGCAATTGAAAATAACGATTGATCGTGAAACCAGTAATTTATATGGAATCAGAGCTGGAACACTTGCTGATGATTTAGAAATCGCACTTAATGGAGAAGTTGCCTCTCAATTTTTAGATAATCAACGAATACACGACATTTACATGAGGCTTGATGATGAGTCTCGTGCAACACCAGATAAAATCAACCAAACGCTGATTAAATACATGCCCACAGGAAAACCGGTTTTACTTCAAGACATTGCTAATGTTTATGAAGGAACAGGTCCCAATATGATTAACCGCGAAGACATGCAGCGCCGTATAGTTGTATCTGCAAACACTCAAGGAAGAGATCTTGGAACTATTGTGACTGAGGTTCAAAAAGTGATTGCAGAAAAAGTCAAATTATCAGAGGGATACTTTATTAAAATTGGTGGCCAGTTTGAAAGTCAGCAAAATGCTTCACGAAGAATTTTTTGGTTAGGTCTTTTATCAATTATTGGGATATTTCTTGTTCTTTATATTCATTTCAGATCAGCCATCTTAAGTCTTCAGGTCATGATGAACATACCGCTGGCTGTGATCGGTAGTATTGTAGCTATTTATCTGACAGAAAGAACTCTTTCTATCGCAACTCTTGTGGCATTTATAACCCTTTGTGGAATTTCAAGTCGAAATGGAATTCTACTCATCAGTCACTACCTTTATTTAATGAAAGAAGAGGGCGAGGAGTTCAATGCGAAAATGGTGATACGAGGTTCGCTTGAAAGGCTTGTCCCTGTATTGATGACGGCATCTACTGCGGCACTTGCATTGGTACCTTTACTGCTATCAAAAGGTGAACCAGGAAAAGAAATTCTTTATCCTGTCGCAGTTGTGATTGTCGGTGGGCTTATATCATCAACAATATTAGATCTTGTGGTGACACCGACAATATTTCTTAAGTTCGGAAAAAAAGCAGTTATTAATTATGTGAAACAAAAAAATCAAACAAATAATGGAGAATGGAAATGAAAAAGAAAGTATTTTTAATTATGATGACATTGGGTTTTTTAGGTTCTGCAAATGCTCACGATGAAGGTCATGGACCAAAGTTAGCTGATACAGGAAAGTACGGCGGTCTTGTTTCTGCGGTTGTTCAAAAACAGGATGCAAAGATTGGATCAAAAGCAGCACTAGTGCACAAGGCAGAGCTTGTTCGCTCTTCAGACGGAACTGTCAGGCTCTACTTGTACAATGAGAAAATGTCCCCCTTAGATATAAAAAGTTTTACGCCACTAGCTGCAGGTTCGCTAGCATCAAAAGTCAAAGGTAAGTTGGTGTCTAAGTCTTTCAATCTTGAATCCAAAAATGGTATTTTTTCTGGAAAAATGCCAAAGCCAGAATCAATACCTTATAGTATTGATGTGGTCTTAAAAGATGGATCTAAAGAACTACTTACGGCTTTTGATAATCTAGATTAAATAATTTTAAAGCCCTGATTTTTGTTATGCCCCTATTCAATCAAGGAGTTTTTATGAAGATTTTTTTTGGAATTATAATTTTTTTCTCTAGCTATGCATATTCAGAACAAGAGTATTCTCTGAAAATAAATGATTTAAAATCATTAGTTGAGACTCGTAATGAACGCGTAATTAGTAAAAATCATCAGACTAAGGCTTGGTCAAATCGGCATGGGTTTTTAAAAAGATCTTTTTTACCAAGTTTAAAATTGTATGGGGCTCACGAGCGTTTTCAGCTAGGGGATAATTACACAAGAACCCAGCCTACTTATGGGGGCGAAATCAGTGTAAATTTATTTAACGGAACAAGAGATAGTTTAAACAACAAAATCTTGAATAAGAAAAAAGTACGAAGTGAATCTGAAAAAAAAGTTACACTTTATCACGAGATTATAAAGGCCAAAGAAACTTACTGGAATTTGGTTTACATTGATAAAACTTTAATTTTATTGGATGAAATAAAAAAAATTAATTTATCAAATCTGACCTCTGCTCAAAGACGAGTAAAGACAGGTGTAACCACACGCGCAGATCTTTATGAATTTCAGATCAAAGATACTGAATTAAAACGCACAGCTGAACATTTAAATATGCAAAAAGAGATTTTAAAAAGAGAATTGCTAAATTTCATTGGCTTTGAAGAAGACTCTAAAATTTCTTTAGCAGATAAAATGGATCATTTCGAGGGCATGGAAAAAGTGAACAATCACTCCGAAGCTCAGCATCAGTTTTTAGCTAAGCCCTACTTAGTTCAAGCTGAAGAAAATGAATTATCTGCAAAAATGCAGTCGCGTTCGTGGTGGCCAAGAATAGATGGTTTTGTGGCCTTAAACCAATACAACGTCAGAAACGGTAATGTCTTTGGACCTCAAGAGGGCAAAGAGACTGTTGTAGGCCTAAGAGCCTCAATGAATTTATTTGATTTTACAACCGGTAACAAAGAAGCTGCAGCTCTTTATGCCGAGTCAGAAAGTTCTAAGTCGGAAGCTAAATATTTAGAGCGTGAAATTGAAAATGAAGCCCATTCTGAAATTACATATTTAAATTTTCTGCATCAGCAAATTCACGATGCGGAGGAAAATATAAAGCGTGCCCAAGATTATCTTAAATTGACATTGAATGAGTATTCAAAAGGAGTAAAAAATTCTCCGGATGTTCTTGGTTCTATAGACAAACTTTTAGAAGTTAAGTCTAAGTATAATGAAATGTTAAAAGATTTTTATATAACTAGAGATCACTTGTTAAGTAAAAGCGAAATCCAGTAGATTTAGCAAAGTTCTTTTAAGGATTAATTATGTTCACTAGTCGCGATGAAATCTGACGCTATTCGTAATTAACGAGGAACAAAAAATAGTTACCCTGTTTTTAGCTATATATAGATATAGTATAATACAAAGAGTAACTAACTTTACTTAGTAAAAATAAAGTTTTTATATCCAAAGGGGGCTTTGTGAAACAACAATTCTTAGCAATACTTTTATTTTTGACCTTTTCTTTGACTGTTCAGGCTCAGGTTCAAATTGATTCTGTTCAGAGCCAGTTAGCAGCTGCTCAGCAAATTTATTATTCCTTCAAACTCATAGATGAAAAAACATCTTTGCCCTTAACAGATCAAGATCTTACAGAGATACATACTAAAGTTTTACACCTTGTCGTCTATGATGCTTCTCTTAATGAATTCAATCATGTTCACCCTACCTTTAATGGGTCAGATTGGATTGTTGAGCTTAATCTTCCAGTCAGTGGTAATTACTTAGTTTGGGCGCAAGGTGAGACAAACAGGGGAACTGAATTTTCTGTTTCTACGAACTTAGTAATTCGAGATGGCGAACCTGAAAAACCAATTTTACCCTTGGGTGATGTAAGAAGTGGAGTTGATGGAGTTACCAGAGTGGAGCTCAGTTCAAAAATAATTAAAGCTGGTAAAATGGTTATGCTTGATTTCATCGTTTCGCATTCTGATGGTACAACACCAATCATGTCACCGTATCTTGGGGCCTTTGCACATGTTATTGCCACGCAGTTAAATGGTAACGAGTTGATTCACGTTCATCCTATGGAAGGCAATGATACTAATATGGGAATGCTACATGCAAACTTTCCAAGTGCTGGGGAATATAGACTGTGGATTCAGTTTAATGACAATAATATTCTTAAAACAATACCACTTTCTGTGGTCGTCAACTAAATAAGCCCATGTCGATTTTTGAGATATTGAAACTTGGATGGGGTGCCAGGACTCGAACCTGGGAATGACAGAATCAAAATCTATTGCCTTACCAACTTGGCTACACCCCAATGGACTCTTAAGCCTCTATTTTTAGTGAAATTTAGGTCCTGACGCAAGGGATACTATTGTGGGGTATAAAAATTTTCTGCATAGCGAAATTAACTGAGTATTAAAATGGCAAAATGTAAGTCTACTTTTCTAAATGATTTTTAACCCCAAAATTCTAGACTGTTGTTCATCTTATAAAAGCGATAGCCTGATGAAAGTTATATCATGATGGAGTTCCCATGGGTGTTTGGTCCTATCCTTTTCAAAATATCGAAAAAGCAAAACGGTTTAGTGCAAAAATGAAAAAGCCTTGGATCGCCAAGGTCGAAACAGAAGAAGAAGGCTTTTACAGATTTACAGCTTCGGGTTTGGGATTCTTAGGATCTGATTCGCTATATGGTGATGACAGTCTTTGGGATTATCTTGGTGAAACTTCTGATAAAAAAAAGAAAGATTTTGATATCAGACCCTACGTCGAAGAGTGTTTGATGTATCATATTTGGTACTTCGAACATCAAGTTGATTGTGAGTTCGATCCAAAAGCTATCCAGTTAGTGCATGATAGTCTAAAACTTAAGTTTACTAAGAAAGACATCGAACCTTACGTGAATGAACTAAAAGAAGTTCTGGATACATTAAAGGAAAATAAACTTAAACTTCAAAATGTTCGTATTTGGGCTCAAGATCCTAAATTTAAATGGACCAGTTACAACATGCCTATAGGTGTGCCTAGTTCACATAAAACAAAGAAACTATTTGCAATCGAACTCATGACAGATTCAAAATCCTCTCTGAGTAAAATATTAAAAGAAAAATTTCAAATAATTAAGATAGCTCCGTTTAAAACGTTCACTAAAAAACCGGGATATACGATCTTCTTAGAAATTAAAAAGGAAAGTTTAAAATCTACTCTTAATAAAAATAACATATCTGATAAATCAAAAATTAAGTCTAAGCCTAAGGTTGCTGATAAGTCCGAAAATATTAAAAACCAATATAAAATGACTTGTACAGTAAAGGGCTCAAATAAGTTTTGGAATGCAAAACGAGTTAAAAATAAAGTTTACTTGGTTTTCGGACCTATAGGATTTGAAGGACGAACAACGATTAAAACTTTTATCTCTGAAAAAAAGGCTGTTGATTTTTTAGCTGACAAGGTCAAAGAGAAATTAAAGAAAAAATATAAACATACATAAACATTGTTTTTTAATATGTGAGTGCAGAATTTTAGGTTATTTAATTTAATTAAATATTAAGAACCAGTTTTAATATCATCAATGGATGATCCCAGTTCGCTAACTTCTTTTTTATAAGCATCAAAAACTGCATTTTCAATCATCTCGCGAGTTTCTTGATTTAAAGGATGGGCGATATCTTTAAATTGACCGTCTTTTCTTCTTTTTGATGGCATAGCTACGAATAAACCGTCATGGCCTTTGATGATTTTTAAATCTCTAATTATAAACACATCATCAATTGTAATTGTCGCATAGGCTTTTAAACGTTCTTCATTGACCGTAAAAATTTTAACTTCGGTGATTTTCATAGCTGCTCTCTCCTAAGTAAGAACTAATTACTTTAACGGTAATAATGGGTGTTAACTTTATAATTTATAAGGAGATTTTATGAACACTGTCTCATGGTGAGACAATTTTGTGGGTCTAAATTTAAAATTGTTTAGATTCATTATATTATCTTAAAAATAACGAACACTCGGAAATGATTTCTGATGTATTTACCAAGGTCTGGGGCAAGCTTCTTTGCGGGTTTGTTTTGGGACCTAAGATTTCTTTTGATCTTAAATATTCAAAAGCCAACCTTAGACCGGCATTCAACTTATCGGCTTTACTTTGAAAAACTTCCGCAAAGTTTTGATGTAGTTTGGTTCGACCAGAATCAGAATCTAAATAAGATTTTAATAGGCTAGCAAATTTATCAGAATCGAAATTTACATTTAAGGCTTGGAACTCTAAATTTAAACTGTAAAAAATCGCTCGCATTCGTGCTGTTAAATAAAATTTATAATTTAATATATTGGCATTGCGGGTAAAAAAAGATTTATAAAATCGTTCTTGTGCTTCTATAAATGGCTGACCTGAAAATAAGACTTCTGCAATTGAATTTCGACCAGAAACAAAAACCAAAGGAAATATTTTCGAGGTGAAGATTCTTTTATAAGTCGCAGGATTTACATGATCTACATAAACTAAATTAATTTTTCCTGCCACGGGTTTTTCATAAGGCCTAATCCAGACTACAGTATCTTCATTGCATTCGTCGCAAATTAAATTTAATTCGACGTCATACATGCGATTAAAGATGGGGATTATGTGCGTCTGACGTGGGTAAGATTTGATAAGTGCAGTTGTTAACCGTTGCAATAGAAGTGTTTTGTGATTTTTATGAGAGTAAAAGGGTAAGACCTTAGTTTTCAGACTCAACTCTGCAAGCCATCTTACCAAATCTTGATTGACCAGTTCGCCCTCAAACAAATAGTCCGTGGGATAAGTGACTAAATCAATCAGTGAGTTTAAATCGTGTGTTTCTTCTTGTTTATCGAAAATTTCGATAAAACTGGGCCTATCCCAGCCTTGGGGATTTAAAGCGATCATGGCCTTGCAGTTATAAAGATCTATTTTTGGAAACGCACTATCTGCTAATTTATGGTCTAATCCACCAGAAAGACAGTAGTCTAAAGGTACGATTTGATAGTTGTGACTTTGAACATGGGGGCCCGTAACAAATCTTTGAATGCTATATTTGTTAATAAAAACCATATTATTCGAAGGATCAAAGGTGACTTCTTTATTAAGTACTATTGGAAACAGCGTTTCTATTTTTTCTTTAGCTTGTGAATGATAGATAACTTCGATCTTACCTTTATAACCCGCACTCCTTAGCCTTCGAATCATCAGCATAGTATGGGATTGGTGACCTAAACCCCTTGTGTTTTCGATGTAAAAACGCTGAACAGGGCTTTTTTTAAGCTCGGCTAGGATTTCGGGATTAAAATCTGAAGCCCAAATTTGATTTGATATTGTAGTTAAGAAGAGAAAAACAAATAAAATAGATTTTATTAATAAGTTGTTTTTCATGTTTTTGACCTTAGAGTTTAATCCCTAGGAATTAGCATAAGTTATGCCACAAAAACAATCTCGAAATGACAAGATTTGAGTTTAAGTAAACTTAAACTCAAACCAGAAGATAAACTTAAACCATGACCATAAGTAAAATCATGCGGTCATCTCGACGTACTCTAAACAAGTTCTTGTCTTGAAGGAGCTTTTTTACGTCAGCAGGCGAGCCCACGGCATTTTTATTAACTTCTAAAATAACATCCCCAGGTTTTAATCCTGAGTTAAATGCAGGGGAGTATGGTTTCACTTCCTGAATCAAAACCCCTTCTGTTCCGAATCTAAAACTAAAGCCTTCTGTATTTTTTGATAATTTCACACCCAGTGTATCCAAATCTAATCCTGCTGCTTTTTGTTTTGGGGTGACTTCAGCAACATCA
>JANODG010000154.1:0-4819 GCA_031412575.1 Bdellovibrionales bacterium | reverse complement strand
GAGCCGTAGCCGTCATTGTAGAGGCGTGCCCAGACGATGAGAAGCCCGAGGGTATTTTAGGCTTTCATATGGAAACATATAGTCAGCACGCTGAAGCTTGCGAAATTCAAGGTGGTGGGTCAAAGATTCATCCACGACGTTTAGGCTGGGATATTCCTAAAGACGATCCAAGATTTTTATTTAGCATGGATGGCCCAAGAGTGTTTAAAGTTGCGGCTCAGAAAATCCCGGAATTTATCTCTAAACTTTTAACAAAAGCAAGAACTCCATTCGAAGATATTAAGTTAGTGATACCTCACCAAGCCAGTAGCGCAGCTTTGAGTATCATGAGACGTCGTTTAAATATCAGTGAAGAAAAGTTTTTTCAATTCAATGAAAATTATGGAAACATGATCGCGGCCTCATTGCCACTGGGGCTACATTTGGCTTTGGAAGAAAAAAGGGTGCAAAAAGGCGATAAAGTCTTGTTAATTGGATCATCAGCAGGGCTGTCTTTAGGCGGCGTGGTTATACAACTTTAATTCTATAACTTTAAAAGGCCATGTTTATGAATCAAAAGTTTTTAGAAGAGCTTAAACTTCTTTATCATATTTGTTTTGCAAAAAACCGTGGCGAAAATCATAAAGAAAGAATGGAAAATTATTTTGCCCCACAAGCAAGCGCTTATGATGGCTTTCGTAAGCGACTTCTTCACGGTCGTGAGGCTCTATATCAAAACCTTCCAACACCTGAAAACGGCATCTGGATTGAACTTGGTGGCGGTACAGGCCAGTGTCTTGAATATTTAGGAGACCGAATTCGTTCGCTTAAAAAAATATATTTGGTGGATTTAAGCCCAAGTCTTTTAAAAGTCGCAAAAGAAAGGTGTAGTGCTAATGAATGGACTAACGTTGAATGCATCGAAGCTGATGCTAGTCTTTTTAAGCTCCCAGAAAACGAGAAAGCCGACGTCATCACTTTGTGTTATTCACTAAGCATGATTCCTTCTTGGTTTCAAACATTAGATCAATGCCATAAACTTCTTAAAGATTCAGGCCAGATAGGAGTCATTGATTTTTATTTGTCTAGAAAACATCCAATTAAAGATCATCATCCTCGCCAAGGAGTGATCTCTAGAATTTTTTGGCCTTTATTTTTCATGGGAGATGATGTGATTTTAAATGCAGATCATTTGGCTTATTTAGATGAGCGATTTTTAGAATTGGCATTTAAAAGTTCAAAGGGAAAAATTCCTTACACCCCTTTGAAAGCGCCTTACTACCAGTTTGTAGGACAACCTAAGAGATATGAAGAAGGTGCTCGTGTCTGATTTTTTTAACCAAATCAATTATTCTGCGGCCAATGAAGACGGTCACACAGAGAGACTAGCACTTTCAAATGCAATCCCAAATAAATCTGTGCTGGCAATCACTGGCAGCGGCTCTAGAACTTTAGAGCTTGCCATTGCATCCCCAGAAAGAATTGTTTCCATCGACTTTAATCCTACGCAGAATTTTTTATTGGAACTTAAGATCGCGGCCTATAAAGAATTGGATTACGAAGAAATGATCTCTTTTCTAGGTTTGAAAGAGGATAGTGAGCGTTTGAAAACATATCAAATTTTAAAATCGAACTTAAGTGCCGAAGCCAAAGTTTTTTGGGACAGGAACATAGGGAAGATCAAAGACGGTGTGATTTATTGTGGAACTTGGGAGACGTATTTAAAAGGTATCGCAAAAGCCGCAAATATAATTCGGAAGAAACAAATAGATCAATTATTAAGTTTTGATAATTTAAATGATCAAGCCAAATTTTGGGACGAGCACTGGGACAACTGGTCTTGGAAAATGTTTATCAGAGTCTTAGGCAACCGAAGTCTTTGGAAATATGTGATAAAAGAACCAGGAATTCACCTGGTACCCAAAGATCTTTCAATTTCAGATACGATTAAGAATCGCTTTGATTCCGCTGCTCATAATCTTTTATTTAAAGAGGCTGCGTTCAGTTGGTTAATTCTTAAGGGCGAGTATCAAAGCCAGAAACAAGAGACACTTCCGTGCCACTTGCAAAAGCAACATTTTAAAGCTCTTAAGAGTAATTTAGGTTGTATAGAGTTGAAAACAGAAAGCTTAGACGTTTATTTAAATACAGCTGAAGATAGATTTCATGCTTTTAGTGTATCGGACTTTGGAAGTTATGCTCCTAAAAATGTTTACGAAAGTATTTGGCAAGGGATTAAAAAATCTTCTTATCAAGACGCTCGAATTTGTGAGAGAGAGTTTTTAGTGCCTCATCATCCTGAAAAAATTAAAGATTTAAATTTAGTAAGAAATTCTGACCTAGAGAATAAATTAGCCTCACAGGATAGATCCTTTATTTATAAATATATCATCGGGACTTTCCACTGAAGGGGATTTTATGAAGCGCGTGTTAATCACAGGAGCTACGGGCTTTTTAGGTTCCAATCTTGCAAAAAAATTAAAAACTATTGGCCACGAAGTGACGGCAACGGGTCGAGATCGAAATAAAGCTCAAGTTTTACAAAATTTGGGAATCGAATTTGTTGCTTTAGATTTAATTCGAAAAGATAGTTTCTTAAATTTATCAAAAGATTTTGAATGGGTGTTTCACTGTGCGGCCTTATCTTCGCCTTGGGGTGCTTACCAGGATTTTTATAAGTCCAATGTGATCGCGACCCAAAATCTTTTAGAACATTTTTCTACTAGCAGTATCGAGCGCTTTATTTATGTTTCTTCTCCGAGCGTGTACACTGATCTTCAAAGCAAATTAAATATTTCTGAAAGCGAAAAGCTTCCGACTTTAAATTTAAATCATTATATTAAAACGAAAAAGATGTGCGAAGTTATAGTTGATAAGTACGTTAATGATCATCAAATGCCAGTGATCACAATTCGGCCCCAAGGGATTATAGGAGAGGGCGATCCTAGTATCTTTCCGCGTATTCTTAAGATTGCTAAGAAAGGATTTTTGCCTAAAATTGGAAATGGTAAAACCATTTTAGATTTAACTTACGTGGACAATGTAGTTCACGGTCTAATTTGTGCTGCGCAAGCGGATTCCAAATTTTTAGGGCAAAAGTACAACATCACTAACGGTGAACCCATAGAGCTTTATTCAACGCTAGAAAAAATCATGTCTGATTTAAAAATCAGTTTTAAATGGAAAATCTTATCGGAAAAAAAAGCATTATTGATTGGAACTATTTTAGAAAAAATATTTAGTGTTTTGCCGAAAAATTTTGAGCCTCCTTTAAGCCGCTACACTGTAAGTACTTTTGCTTATGACAGAACTTTAGATATTTCTAAAGCCAAGTCAGACTTGAAATATCAGCCGTTAATTTCTATGAAAGAGGCTTTAGATCTTTGTACCACAAATATGAAAAAGGAAATACATCATGGTTAGCATAAAGTTTTTCAAATCAGGACATTGTTATCATCCAGGCTTTATCAGTAAAAAAGGTGGAGGATTTAAATCCATTTCTTTTCCGGCGCAGGTTGCAGTTATCACGCACGAAAAACATGGCGTTTTACTTTTTGATACCGGCTACTCAGATCATTTTTTTAAGGCGACCCAAAGATTTCCGGAAAAGTTTTACCGTTGGATCACGCCGGTTAATTTACTAGAGTCTGACATTCTGCTAAATCAACTTAAGGAAGAAGGCATTCAAAAGTCTGATGTTAAAAATGTTATTTTGTCCCACTTTCATGCCGATCACATTGGAGGGGTGAAAGACTTTTCTGAGGCCAAGTTTGTATACCACAATCAAGCCTATGAAAATTTAAAAGCCTTAAAAAGATGGCCTGCTTTGAAACGTGGTTTTTTACCTGCGTTACTCCCCACCGATTTTTTAGAACGCAGTCACCCGATCTTGGACGAACAATTTGTAACAAGCAAGTCCATTTTGAGTTCGGGCCTAGATCCTATTTTTGATAAAGTGTTTGATTTTTTCGGCGACCAGTCTGTATTTGTAATCCCACTTCCAGGACATGAAGAAGGTCATACGGGTTTATTAGTAAACACGTCAGATCAGAAATGTTATTTTTTAGTGGCTGATGCCTGTTACCATAGAGATGCTTTTGAAAAGGAAAATAAACTTCCTCATCCGCTGGCAAAACTTATCATTCATGACTTTCCGACCTATAAATCTACAATTCAAAAGTTAGCAGAATTAAGATTAAAGAAACCAAACATAAATATCATTCCATGCCACTGTCAGGACACGTACCAAAGTTTTATTGGAACTGCGAATGTCATTCAAGGTGGTCACTCCATTTTTGTTAAGAGCAAAAATGAGAATGGTTTAGGTTCGAACGGAGTTTCTTTGTGAACTCAGTTTTAGAAAAACTGGTTATCGCTTTTTACTTCATTAAATATCGATATTTTTTAAAATTTTCCTCAAGAGAACACTTGCTCATCTGGCAAAGTAAATCCTTAAAGAAATTCATTAAAAAAATTAAGCTAAAATCTAATTTCTATAACTCTTTATGGTCCGATAAAGAGTTTAAAAGTTATCCCATAATCAACAAATCCATCATGATGGAAAATTTCAATTCTTTAAATACTGCCAAGTTAAATCTAGAACAATGTTTAGATCTTGCCATTCAAAGCGAATCTTCTAGAGATTTCACGCCCAAGAATCAAGGGATAACTGTTGGGCTATCTTCAGGGACATCAGGACATCGAGGCTTGTTTGTAGCTAGTGACTTTGAACGAGCGAAGTATGCGGGCACAATTTTAGCAAAAGCCTTACCCAAGGGGCGCGTCTTTAAAAAAACTAAGGTGGCTTTGTTTCTACGGGCGAATAGCAATTTGTATAAAA
>JANODG010000153.1:0-35010 GCA_031412575.1 Bdellovibrionales bacterium | reverse complement strand
CAGACAATCACTGGTGTTTGTGAAACTGGGGCCACATTAAATTTATTAGGTAACATCGTAGGAGCACCACAGACTTCAGTCTGCGTAGGTGGAACCTATTCAGAAGTTGTAACATTGACTGCCGGTGACGGTGCAAAAACTCTCACCGCAAATCAGACTGATGGTGGTGGAAATACATCGGGCAATACGACGATCACGATTAATTACGACACAACGGTACCAGCGGCTCCAGTCATAACTTCTCCTGCTGATAATGCAGAAACAAATGTTGTGGCACAAACTATAATTGGTACTTGTGAAGCGGGTGCAAGTTTAAGTATTTCTGGAAACATTACGGGTTCACCAGTAACGGCAGCGTGTGTGGCTGGAAACTTCAGCCGAGCAGTTAATTTAACATTAGGTGATGGGGCTAAGAATATCTCTGTCACTCAAACAGATGCTGCTGGAAATACATCTGCAGCGGATTCTATCAATCTTATTCTTGATACTTCGGCACCACTTGCTCCGACAATCACATCACCGACTGGTGGAAGTGTTGTCGCCACAGTAGCCCAAACACTTATTGGAACGTGCGAAGCAAATTTATCATTAAGTATCTCTGGAAATATCACAGGTTCGCCAGTTGCAGCTTCATGTGTGGCGGGTAGCTATTCACAAGCTGTCACTTTAACTGCAGCCGATGGATTAAAAAATATTTCAGTCACACAATCAGATTTAGCTGGGAACACTTCACCTGCGGCTTCAATTTCTATAACTTTAGATACGGCGTTACCGATCGCTCCAACAATCACTTCACCGACAAATGCAAGCTATGTGAATAATGTAGCTCAAACAATTACAGGTACTTGTGAAGCGGGTGCTACAGTTAATATTTCTGGTAACGTTACTGGCGCGCCTATATTAACTGCATGCGCTGCGGGTAACTATTCACAAGCTGTGACGTTAACAGCAGGTGACGGATTAAAAAATATTTCAGTCACACAAACTGATGTTGGTGGTAACACTTCGCCTGCAACTAATATAAATATAACCTTAGATTCAAGCGTTCCGTTGGCGCCAGTTATCTCTTCGCCTTCTAATAATATTTTTACAAATACTACTTCGCAAACAATAGTTGGTACTTGCGAAGGCAGTTTGGTGTTAAGTATTTCAGGTAACATCACAGGCTCACCTGTTGCTGCTTCATGCGCTGCAGGTAATTTTTCACAAGCCGTAACTTTAACAGCCGGTGATGGGGCTAAAAATATTTCTGTCGTGCAAACAGATTTAGCTGGAAATATTTCTCCAACTGATTCTATTACAATTAATTTAGATGCTACAGCTCCGTCAGCGCCAGTCATTACAAATCCTGCGAATAATGCAAATTTGTCATTGCCGACTCGATCGATCGTTGGAACATGTGAAGGGAATTTGAGTATGAGTATTTCTGGGAACATAGTTGGTTCACCAGTTTCTACTTCGTGTGCCGCTGGTTCATTTTCACAGAGCGTAACATTCATGGCGCCAGATGGAGCTAAAAATATTTCAGTGACTCAGACGGATTTGTCGGGAAACATCTCTGCACCAGCGCTTCTTACAATTAATTTGGATACAACAGTTCCTTTGGCACCAGTAATCACTGGACCAGTGAATAACAGTTATACCAATCTGACGGCTCAAACTATCGTTGGAACTTGCGAAGGTAACCTTGATTTAGTTTTTATTGGACAGGTAGTAGGCGCTCCTGTGTTTGGAACCTGTGTTGCTGGAACTTTTTCTCAAGCCGTGACTTTAACTGCAGGTAATGGAGTTAAAAATATTTCTGTAAGACAGACTGATGCAGCTGGTAATATTTCATCACCTTCAACTGCGCTAACACTTAACTATGATGCTACTGCGCCCATTGCTCCTACAATCACATCACCTATTAATGGTAGTATTCTAATAAGCACTTCACAGACTGTGACTGGAGCTTGCGAAGCAAGTGCTACAGTTAATTTAAGTGGAAACATTGTTGGCTCGCCTGTAACAACAGCGTGTGCTGCCGGAAGTTACTCGCAGGCTATAACGCTAATTGCGGGGGATGGATCAAAAACAATCTCCGCAACACAAACTGATTTGGCGGGAAATATTTCGTCGGCCACATCTATAACAATCACTTTAGACACCACTGTTCCAGTTGCGCCGACAATCACATCACCAGCAAATAATATTTATACTAATTTAACATCGCAAACCATAACTGGTGTTTGCGAAACGGGTGCGACTTTAAATCTTTTAGGTAATATAGTTGGTTCACCTCAAACTTCAGTTTGTGTGGGTGGTACATACTCAGAAGTTATTACTTTAACTGCTGGTGATGGTGCAAAAACACTTACAGCAAACCAAACTGACGGTGGTGGTAACACATCACCAAACACAACAATTACAATTAACTTAGACACGGTAGCACCAATAGCGCCAGTTATCGCTTCGCCTGCCAACAACAGCAGTACAAATTTAACGGCACAAACTTTAGTTGGAACTTGCGAAGGCACTGCTAGCTTAAGTATTTCAGGAAATATTACAGGTTCACCAGTTACAGCTTCATGTGTTGCTGGAACTTTTTCACAAGCAGTCACGTTGACAGCTGGTGCTGGAGTCAAAAATATTTCTATAACGCAAACTGATTTAGCTTCAAACACTTCACCTGCAGCCGCGTTAACATTGACATTAGATTTAACAGCACCGTCTGTTTTGGTGAGTACTCTTGAGCCAAGCCCGACACCTAATTCTCCTGTGACATTTACAATTGATTTCAGCGAATCCGTTACAGCTTTTATAAACACTGACGTCACTGTAACGAACGGTTCTGTGACTAGCTTCATTGGTGGCCCAAGTTCTTACACTGTCGAAGTGACGCCAGCTGCTGCAGGAGTATTTAGTGTCAGTGTTGCGGCTTCAGTCGCTCAAGATTTAGCTGGCAATAACAACACAATCTCAAATACAGTTAATATTACTTATTCACCAAATCCTTCAGGTGATTTTGTATCCACATGGAATATTCCAGCGCCGGGAACAGCGGTTACGTTACCTTTAAAAGCCGGTTATAATTATAATTTTACAGTTGATTGGGGTGATGGATCACCGATCACAACAGTAAATTCAAATGTGGACTTAGACAAAAATCACACTTATGCGGTTGCTGGAAATTATGTAGTTTCAATTACTGGATGGGTAGAAGCGTGGGGTGATCCAGCACAAACCTGTTACATGACGAACGTTATAGAAATGGGTTACACCGGCTGGAGGGATTTAGCTTCTGCATTTAGAAATTGTAGTCAGTTGACGACTGTTGCAGTTGTTGATGGGAATGAATTTTCTAATGTTACAAACATGTCAGAGATGTTCCGTGCCGCGGGTAATGCTGTACCAAATACAACGAATTGGGATGTTTCAAACGTTACTAATATGTCATCGATGTTTCGTTCAGCAGGAAGCTCAAATCCAAACACAACAAACTGGGATGTTTCAAACGTCACTGACATGAGTTATATGTTCAGATCGGCTACTAATGCCAATCCGAACACATCGACCTGGAATACATCGAACGTCACCAATATGCGTTCAATGTTTATAAACGCGACCAGTGCAAATCCAAATACGTCGAGTTGGGATGTATCGAACGTTACAACTATGGAAGAGATGTTTGCCAACACTGCAGTTGCAAACCCAAATACGTCGAGTTGGGTTGTATCGAACGTAACTATTATGGAGAGTATGTTTTTAAATGCTCTGCAAGCAAATCCAAATACATCGACTTGGAATGTATCGAATGTGACTTCAATGGCCAACATGTTTAGTGGGGCCGCAATAGCTAATCCAAATATTTCCAACTGGAACGTCACAAATGTCACCACTATGAATGAGATGTTTTTGAATGCACCAAATGCAAACCCTGACACTTCTAGTTGGGTTTTAAGCTCACTTGAAACCAATGCAGGTTTACCTGTTTTTAACATGTTTCAGGGAAGTAGTATTTCGGAAATCAATTATTCTGACTTCCTTGTAATGGCGAATACAACATCCACACGTAATGGTTTAAACTTAGGAACTGTTCCTTCTAGATATTATTTTTACTCTTTATCCTCGCGAAATAACTTAGTTGGTCCAAGAACATGGATTATAAATGATTTAGGTTTAATCCCAGCTCCAGCTGCAGTGGTGGTTACAAGCCCAACATCAGGTGCATTCACAAATTTATTAGCGCATACTTTCGTAGGAACATGTGAGGCTGGTGCAACAGTAAATATTTCTGGTCCATTTACAGGAAGTCCTTTAACTACTTCATGTCCTGCTGGAAACTTTTCACAAGCGGTTACTTTAACTGCAGGTGATGGAGCGAAAGTTATTTCTTTAACTCAAACAACAATTGCTGGCACTTCGACCGCTGTAAATGTGACTTTAAACTTAGATACAACAGCCCCAACGGCGCCAACAATCACTTCGCCAACAAACAGCAGCCACACAAATAGCATCGCGCAAACTATAATCGGTGCGTGCGAAGGAAACTTACCAATTAGTATTTTTGGAAATTTAGTAGGCTCTCCGGTCGCGGGAACTTGTTCTGCGGGCTCGTACTCTCAAGCCGTTACATTTACAGCCGGTGATGGACCGAAAAGTATTTCTATCACACAAACCGATCTAGCTGGGAACACGTCTTCACCAACAAATATCACTGTGAACTTTGATACTGTGGCTCCGGCTGCGCCAACCATTGCATCACCTGTTAATGGTTCAAGTGTAAATACTGTAAATATCTCTATTTCTGGAGCTTGCACATCAGGTTTATCTAGCGTTACGTTATCTGGAAATTTTACTCCTTCACCTGTAAGCGTAGGTTGCGCAGGTAACGCCTACACACGTGCAGTAACTTTATTAGCTGGTGAAGGCGTCAAAAACATTACAGCAACTCAAGCTGACTTAGCAGGAAACGTATCTGCCCCGGCGAATGCGTCTGTGACTTTAGATACAACTGCGCCATTAGCACCGGTGATCACTTCGCCAACTAACAACAGTTCAACCAACTCTACAGCACAAACATTAATCGGAACTTGCGAAGGCAATTCAAGCTTAAGTATTTCGGGAAATGTTACAGGTTCACCAGTTGCAGCTTCATGTGTGGCTGGAAACTTTTCGCAAGCTGTAACATTGACAGCTGGAGATGGAGCAAAAAATATTTCAGCGACTCAAACCGATTTAGCTGGAAATACTTCTGCCGCAGCACCTTTAACAATTTTATTAGAAACGTTACGACCTACAGTTGTTATCAGTTCAACATCACCAAGCCCAACAGGCATAAGTCCAATTCCGTTTACAGTGACATTTAATGAAACTGTCGTTGGATTTGTCACAACGGATGTCACAGTTGTGAATGGATCTGTGACTTCTTTTTCAGGTGGTCCAGCTATTTATAACATTGAAGTGAATCCTGCAGGTTTAGGTAACGTCAGTGTAAGTATCGCAGCCAGTGTAGCTCAAGATCAGGCTGGTAACCAAAATCAAGCCTCGAACACTTTAGTTATTGATTATCAAACAGGTCCACCAGCTAACGCTTTCGTTTCAAACTGGACAATTCCTTCAAACAATACTGATGTCACCTTACCGCTAGAATCGGGTTTCACATACAACTTTACAGTTGACTGGGGTGATGGATCTCCAATTGCTACAGTGACTGCTAACAATGATCCTGACGTAAATCACAACTATGCGATTGCTGGGACTTACCAGGTCATCATGACAGGTAGTATGCAGTCTTACGGTCGAATTTCACCACCCAGACCATGCTATATTTCAAGCGTTGATCAACTTGGTTACTTGGGTTGGATTGAACTTTCTTGGATGTTCAAAGGCTGTACCCAGCTGACTGAAGTCGTCGCTAACGGGGACGAGTTTGCAGCGACTACTCGTATAGACGGTATGTTCTATGGGGCAACTATTGCTAACCCAACGGTTGGGCATTGGGATATCTCTAATGTTGGAAACCTTGGATATATGTTTGCAGAAACGAATTTGGCCAATCCAGATGTTAGAAACTGGAACGTAAGCAATGTTGGTGGTTTTTATGAAATGTTTGCCAATGCTATAAATGCTGAACCAGACACAAGTTTGTGGAATACTTCAAGTGCGTTTAGCATGAGCTCTATGTTTAAGGGAGCTATTAAGGCAAATCCAGTCGTCAACGGACTTAATTGGGATACTTCTGGTGTGAACAGTATGGAAAGTATGTTTGAAGGTGCTGTCAGTGCAAATCCACAAACTGGATCTTGGAACACATCTAATGTCACTAATATGCGTTCAATGTTTAATGGGGCAGTCCTTGCAAATCCGAATGTGGCGTCATGGAATGTGTCTAGTGTAACGGATATGAGTTCAATGTTTAAAGGGGCGGATCTTGCAAACCCTAATGTAACGACATGGGATGTTTCTAACGTCACGAATATGAACGGTATGTTTAGTGATATGGATATTGCAAATCCAAACGTAGCCTTATGGAATGTTTCAAGTGTTACAGATATGGGAAGTATGTTTACATTAGCTGTTAATGCCAATCCAAATGTGACGAATTGGAATGTATCTAATGTGGAAAATATGGAACGCATGTTTTACAATGCGGTAATCGCAAATCCTGTAACTATAAATTGGAATTTAACATCTATTATAAATCCAGCTTCAACATTAAATACTATGTTTACTAATACTATTATTAGTGAAACCAATTATTCAGACTTCTTAGTTATGGCCAACACCACTTCGACATTAAACGGCGTAAACTTAGGAACAGTGCCTTCTAGATATTACTCCTACGCCTCAGCAGCGCGTGCAAACTTAGTTGGTCCACGTACATGGATCATAAATGATTTAGGTTTAGTTCCAGCTCCTTCGGCAGTTGTTGTTTCAAGTCCAACATCAGGAAGTTACACAAATACGACAGCACAAACTTTTGTTGGAACTTGCGAAGCTGGTGCGACGGTAAACATCTCTGGTCCTATTACTGGAAGCCCTGTCGCGACAGCTTGTCCTGCAGGAAATTTTTCTCAGGCAGTAACTTTAACAGGTGCAGATGGTGGGAAAGTCATTACGTTGACACAGACTACGATTGCTGGAACATCAGCTAACTTGGATATCACGATAAATTTAGATAGATCTGCTCCTCTTGCACCTGTAGTGATTTTACCTGCAGATTCATCGTCTACGAACACCACTGCCCAAACTATTATCGGGACTTGCGAAGGCAATATAACTTTAAGTATCACAGGTAACATCACAGGTGCTCCAGTAGCCGCTTCGTGCGTGGCTGGAAACTTTTCTCAGGCTGTGACATTAACGGCAGGTGACGGTGTCAAAACCGTATCGGTCACACAAACGGATCTAGCGGGCAACACATCACCTGCAGTTTCCATCACTTTAAATTTAGACACAGTAGCTCCGATAGCACCAACTATAACTTCTCCTGCGAATAACCTTTATACTAATAATACGTCCCACACTATTGTAGGTGTATGTGAAACTAATGCCATGGTCTCTATTTCAGGTGGGATAACAGGTAGTCCTGTGAATGTGATCTGTTCAGCTGGCAGCTATTCACAGGCTGTAACTTTAACTGCCATCGATGGTGCAAAAAATATTTCTGTTATACAAACAGATTTAGCTGGGAATTCTTCGCCTTCATCTTCAATTACAATTAATTTAGATGCAACTGCGCCATTGGCTCCAGTCATAACGTCGCCTGCAAATAACAGTCATACAAATTTGACAGCGCGAACAATTGTTGGAACGTGCGAGGGCAATTTAAGTTTAAGTTTTACAGGGGACTTCACTGGTTCACCAATTGCGACTTCTTGCGTGGCGGGAACTTTTTCACAAGCCATCACTTTAACAGCAGCTAATGGTGCGAAAAACGTATCAATAACACAAACTGATTTAGCTTCAAACACATCACCGGCGGGATCGATCACAATCAATTATGATACCGTTGCTCCTTTGGCTCCGGTAATTACCTCGCCTATAACGAATAGCTACACAAACACTACAGCGCAAACAATTATTGGAACTTGCGAGGGTAATATAAGCGTTAGGCTTACAGGTAATATTGTCGGTTCTCCGGTCACTACCACTTGCGTAGCTGGAAACTTTTCGCGAGCTGTTACATTAACAGCAGCTAATGGAGCTAAAACTGTAACCGCTAGACAAACAGATTTAGCTGGTAACAATTCTCCGACATCTTCAATAATAATAAATTTTGATAACGTTCGACCTACAATCTTTGTAGACTCTTTAACTGCAACTCCTACAGCTATAAGCCCAATTCCTTTCGAAGCCACATTTAGCGAGAACGTTACAGGCTTTATTGGTACAGATATTAGTGTTGTTAATGGAACAGTAACAAGTTTCATTGGTGGCCCTTTAATTTATAACTTCGAAGTGACACCAACCGGCCCAGGCGATGTTATTATTGAAATTCCAGCGAACGTTGCTTTGGACATCGCAAATAATTTAAACACCATATCAAATAATATTACTGTAAGTTATCAACCCTCTGTTTTAAATATTACATCACATGCTGATAGTGCTTCGATCATTGGAAGTACAACTGTTGCTGTTGCTGGAGTTTGTAATATTGGTGGTGGAAACGTTTCTATCACTGGTACTGCAAAAACTGGTGGAGCTGTTGCTGGAGTGTGTACGGCTGGTGGTACGTTCTCTGTGAACGTGACTTCCGTAGCTTCTGGTGGACCGTTTACATTTATTGCAACTCAAGGTCCAGACACGGATACAGTGATTAACATTTGGATCCATTGCGCTGGCGCAGCTATGAGATCGTGTGCGGCTGACGGTTCTGGTAACCCAGCTGATCCATACATGATTGGTAACGTTACTTGTCTTCAAGAGATGCGCGCTGGCTTAGCTTGCAGTTATGCTTTGAATAATAATATCGATGCGAGTGCGACAAGCACTTGGAATTTCGACGGAACAAATTTCCGAGGTTGGGAACCAGTTCCAAATGATAGTAATGCAAGTGTCAGATTTACAGGTGTTCTTGATGGAAGAAATTATTCGATCACAAATTTATATGTTACGCCTAGAAATAACAACGCTGGTACTGGTCTTTTTTCAAGAATTTATGATGAAGGAAATACCCTACGAGACGAACAAATTTTTGATTTAGAGTTAATCACTCCTAGTTTTGGAATTGCCGATAGAGATACCGCTTTCGGGTTTATTGCGGGTCTTGCGGATATTGTTTCTTTAAGAAATGTTAAAGTCACCAACGGTAATGCTGACTTCACAGCTGATGTCGTGGGTTCATGGGAAGCTTCAAGACACGATATGGGCCTTCTCGTCGGAAAAGCAACAAATGTATCTATCACTTTTTCAGACACTTCAGGAACTTTATTCTTCGAAGGATCAGGAGGGTCACCACTACCTCCAGGATTTGAGAAGTATGCAGGTGTTGGTGGATTTATCGGTACATTATTAGATAGTACTTTGAGTAATAATAGTGCGACCTCGACGATGACAAGTGGCCCAGCTAATTTACATACATTTAATATGTTAGGTGGAGCAATGGGCTACATAGAAAACTCACAAGTATCACAAATGCAAGTGACTTCAACCATGAATCTAGTTGCAAATAACACTGTTGCATCCAATAGTTTTGATTCCGCAGGTGGATTCGTTGGAGCTTCACGTACCGCGAACTACAGTCAAATCTGTGTAAATATAAATGCCGCGTTGGTGTCTGGTACACGCCAAATTGATACATGGGGTGGATTTGTAGCTCAATACGCACCAGGTTCCGGAGCTTCTTCTACTGATCAAATTTCCGTTAGGGGAACAGCAAGTTTTAATAGCGGCAGTAGCTCTAGTAGCATCAGGGCTGCCGGATTTGTTCAAAGGGATTGGGGAAACACCACTATTTCAAATATTTTTGTCGATTTAGATGTGGACGTCATCAATGGAGCTCCGGGCTTTAGTTCGGAAGTTTTTAGTGGTGTAATTAACAGCTATGACTCATCTTCAACGTACAATAATATTTTAGTTCTTTCAGATCACACAACAGTTATTCCAGGGGCTACTATTTTTGGATTCTTGGGTGGTAATGGTTGGGGCTTTATTCCAATCGCAAATGGTGTCGTACATGCTAATGATGACGGGTATTTGCCAGCACCTTCAGATTTCCCGCTACCTCCTGCGGGACTTACAGATTCAAGTGCAAACTTAAGCGCACTTCCGGATGCATCGTATTCCGGTTACAACTTCGTAACCACTTGGGAACGTGACGGCGTAACTAATCTTCCGAAACTGCAATACTGTCCTTAATTCTTAAACCATTCATCAAATTGATCTTTCGTAAACAAAGGCCACATAAACAATTTGCTATCTTTAATCTTAGGTTCATTATTTTGATCTTCACCACGATAAATCACACACAAAACATCATTAATGATGGCACCTCGCTCACGAAGCTCAGCGCAGCTTTCAGCGACTTGACCACCAGTGGTTATCACATCTTCAATCAAACAAATCTTCTTACCCTTAACGTCTGGGCCCTCTGCAAGCTTCGCAGTGCCATAGGCTTTCGCTTCTTTACGCACTAAAACTGTTGGCAATCCGGTCTCTAAAGACAACGCTGTAGCAATAGGAATTCCACCCATCTCAAGCCCAGCTAAAACTTCAGTGTCTTGGGGAATCATTTTCTTAAGCTCTTTGGCAATCGCTCTTAAAAGTTCAGGCTGGCATTCGAATTGATATTTATCAAAATACTCCGTCGAAGTTTTTCCAGACCTCAACGTAAATTGACCCGTCAAATGCGAAATCTCATAAATTTTCTTTGCAAGTTCTTTCATCCCGAAACTCCATCACTTCGTCACCAAGCACGATCTTTCACCACACCCAAAAACAAAATCAGTTAATAAATTAATTTCCCAAACCTAATATAGTGTTCAAATAAATTCAATCGAGTTTATCTTTAAAAATTAACTCAAAAATTCGACCATATATATCAGTTCAAAGTCTCGGACATACGTTTGGCACAGGCTTGCATTAACTTCTTTTTTCTTCATTTTTGAATATCTCTATGAATAGAAAGGGACCTCCTGCAAGCGTGACGCGTTCGACGAAGTCTTCAAATAATCTGCAAAAGCAGATTATTTGAAGACGAAGGCGATGCAGGCAGAGTGCCAGGGATGGCCGTGTCCCTTTTTATTCATAGAGATATTCAAAAATGAAGAAAAAAGAAGTTAGCAAGCCGCTGTGGCCAAGGCATGCTTCGCTGTACAGCTGCGCATGTGGCCGTCCAAGCCGAACTCGCCTTTGAACTGATATATATGGTTCGAATTTTTGAGTTAATTTTTAAAGATAAACTCGATTGAATTTATTTGGACACTATATTAGGTTTGGGAAATTAATTTGTTAAACTGATTTTGTTTTGGGTGAGGTGAAAGAGACGCGGGTTTTCTTGCGTTCTTCCCAGAGTTCTCGGGCGTACTTGCGCATATCTTCGACCGAGTCGAATTCATCCACAATTTCGACACCCAGTAGGGTTTCGACGACGTCTTCTAAGGTGACAATTCCAGTGGTGATTCCGTACTCGTCAATGACGATAAAGATGTGTTCCTTTCTTTTGATGAACTGATCCAAACAGGCAGCTACAGAGGAATCTTCAGTAACGCTATGTAAGGGCTTCATGAAGTGATCTAGAGTCATGTTATCGAAATCTTGGGCGTAAGCTTCCATTAAGCTATATCTAAGTATAACGCCTTCCACGTGATCCATATTGTCGTTGTAAACAGGAATTCTAGAAAACTGAATAGATTTGTGATCGTTAAAAACTTCACCTACAGTCATTTGTTTTTCGAAACCAAAAACAACTGATCTTGGTGTCATAATGTCTGTAATGCTGATTTTGTTTAACATTAACAAGTTTCTAATAACTACAGATTCTTTTTTATTTAATGTTCCATCATCAGCGCCCATTTCTGCGGTCATGATCATTTCTTCACGTGTGACTTTATGATTTGAATCGCCGCCTAGAATTGAACTTATAAATTCGGATAAAATAACAAGTGGATAAGTCAAGTAAATCATGATTGGTATGACTCGGGCTGCGAACGGCGCAATTTTCTTCCAGTAAACAGTTCCTAATGTTTTAGGAATAATTTCTGAGAAAATTAAAATTATAAAAGTTAAAAGCACAGATGCTGCGGCCAAATACGAATCCCCATAAACAACTAAAACTTGAGCCCCGACACCGGCGGAACCTAATGTGTTTGCTGCTGTATTTAAGGTTAGAATCGCAGCCAAAGGTCGATCTATTTGCTGTTTTAGTTCTTGAAGTTTAAGTCCAACACTGGGTGATTGGCTTATCTTAACCGCAATGTATGCAGGAGTTACTGACAATATTACTGATTCTAGCATTGAGCAGAAAAAAGAAGTGACTATAGAGAATAAGAAATAAGTTATTAATAAGCTCATAGGGCTATAGACCCACTTGAGTGTTTAATTTTGAGATTTTATTCGAAATATAAAGCGGAGCCATAAGGCTCATAGTCAGGGGAACGGGATCTTCGTCCATATAGTGTAAAGTCACTCCTGTGATAGGTTAAGTAAATATATCGTCATAATAACGATGAATCATGAATATGTGAACTAATCATTCGTGTGTCAATTATCATGCAACATAATAATTTTATTTCGATTCAGAGTCTAAATAGACGCGGCTACCGGTAGTATTTCTTTGTCCTTGATATTTACCATTGTACGGGTTTTTAGCTTCTTGATCCATTTTACAGAAGACAAGCTGACATATTCTACGGCCAGCCTGAAGTCTAATAGGTAATGAATTAGCATTGTAAAGTTCTAAGGTAATTTGACCTTTAAATCCAGGATCAACCCAACCTGCATTTTGAATAAATAAACCAATTCGACCAATCGAACTTCGACCCTCAACAAAAGCAGTCAGGTTGTTTGGAAGTTCAATGTATTCTTTGGTTGTTGCCAATAAAAAGGAATGTGCTGGAATAGTTATTTCTTCAGCTTCTATGGATCGATATTTGATTTCGGAATCTAAAGAGATTTGAACCATGTCACTACTTTCAATTAATAGAAAATGTGAACCCAACGTGCAATCAATAGATGCAGGTTGAATGGTCTCCGCCGTTAGCGGAGACACATGTAATTCTTTGTTTTCAATCATTTCTAGTAAAGTTTTATCAGACAAGATCATAAGTTTAGCGTCGTGCTATTCGTTTTCAGCAGCGCGCTTCGCAAGGTAGGCTTTTACAAGTTCATCTTGAATGTTTCTTGGAGCCGGAGCGTAACGAGCGAATTCCATAGTGAATTCCCCTTTACCTTGGGTCGCAGATCTTAGCTCTGTCGAATATCCAAACATCTCAGATAAAGGTACGTCAGCCATAACTGTGCTTGAACCTTCTTGAGTTGTACTTCCTTGAATCAAACCACGTCTTTGGTTAATTTGACCCATGACCGCACCTTGGAATTCTTCAGGAGCAGAAACTTCAACTTTCATTAAAGGCTCAAGAGCAACTGGATTACCTTTCATGTAAGCTTGTCTAAAGGCTGCCATCGCGCAAATTCTAAATGCCATCTCGCTTGAATCCACATCATGGTAAGCACCGTCATCAAGATTGGCTTTAACTCCAACAACCGGAAATCCAATCAATGCCCCTTTGGCCATTTGTTCTTGGAAACCTTTGTCACACGCTGGAATAAATTCACGAGGAATACGTCCACCAGTCACGTTGTTGCTGAATTCATAAAGTTTTTCAGAGTTAGGATCCATAGGCTCTAAAGAACCTACGACTTTCGCATACTGCCCCGAACCACCTGTTTGCTTTTTGTGAGTGTAATCAAAAGGAGCTGTGACACTTAAAGTTTCTCTAAAGGCAACTTGAGGCTGACCAGTTACAACTTCACAGTTGAATTCACGAGCCATACGAATCACATAAACTTCCAAGTGAAGTTCACCCATACCAGCAATAATAGTTTCGTTAGACTCTTCATCTCTAGAAACTCTAAAAGTTGGATCTTCTTTCGTAAATTTATTCAAAGCTTTTGTGAAGTTTCCAGATGTCGCTTTATCTTTCGGTCGAACTGAAAGTGAAATCACCGCATTTGGTACAAACATAGAAGTCATAGTGATGTTAACTTTACCGTCTGTGAATGTATCCCCAGAGGCACAATCCACACCAAATAAGGCTACGATGTCACCGGCATATGCGATGTCAATTTCTTCCATTTCGTCCGAGTGCATACGGCCCAATCGTGGAACTTTAACTTTTTTATTTCCAGTCATGTTGTAAATGAATTCGCCCTTTTTAAGAGTACCTTGGTAAATACGCATATACGTCAACTGACCGTAACGACCTTCTTCAAGTTTAAATGCAAGAGCCACAAGAGGTTTGTCGGAATTAATTTCAAGAATAACTTCAGCTTCGTTGTTATCCTGATCTAAACCTTTGTTCACAACGTCTGTTGGACAAGCTAAGTAATCAGAAACCGCATCGAGAAGTTTTTGAACTCCAACGTTTTTAAACGCCGAACCACAAAACACAGGAGTAAGTTTTAATTCTAAAACTCCTTTTCTGATAGCAGCTTTTAATTCTGCAACTGTAGGCTCTTCTTCCATTAAGAATTTTTCGGCTAAGGCGTCGTCAAAGTCTGCAGCTTTACCGATCAATTCTTTTCTGTATCTTAAAGCTTCATCAAGCATGTCTGCTGGAATTTCTTTTTCAATAACGTTATCGCCATTTTCGCCTTCGTTGTAATAAGCTTTCATCGTAACTAAATCGATAGCGCCTACGTGTTTTTCTTCTAAACCAATTGGAATTTGCGCCATAACAGAATTATGTTTAAGTTTATCTCTTAAAGAATCACAAACTCTAAATGGGTTGGCGCCTTGGCGATCTAATTTATTAACAAAAGCTAATCTTGGAACGTTGTAACGCTTCATCTGACGATCAACAGTGTAAGACTGAGATTGAACCCCAGCAACACCGCATAAAACCAGAATAGCTCCGTCCAAAACACGAAGGGATCTTTCAACTTCGATGGTGAAGTCAACGTGTCCCGGTGTATCGATGATGTTGATGTCGATGTCTTTCCATTTTACGGCAGTGGCCGCAGACTGAATTGTAATCCCACGCTCTCTTTCAAGTTCCATGGAATCCATTTTTGCACCCACGCCGTCTTTTCCACGAACGTCGTGAATGGCGTGAATTTTACCAGTGTAGTATAAAATACGTTCTGTTAAAGTTGTTTTCCCAGAGTCAATATGAGCAGAGATACCGATATTTCTGACCTTGTTAATGTCCCATTTACTTGCCATACAGATTGTCTCCTTTAAAAAATATTTAACTTGTGCAAGTCTATTGAACTATCATCAAAAAATTATGAGTGCAATCGGAACAGCTAAACAGTTCAGAAATTGTGTGATAAAAAAAACTGTGAATTTAGAACAAGTCTTAAAAGAAAAGTTTAAAAAAGAAGCATTTCGGGACGGTCAAAAAACCATCATTGAAAATGCTCTCTTGGGAAACAACATTTTTGCGACTATCCCAACGGGAGGTGGCAAAAGTTTGTGCTATCAACTTTTGGCGGCCCTTGATCAAGGACAAGTATTAGTCGTTTCGCCTCTTGTGGCTCTGATTGATGATCAGCATCAAGAAGCTAAAAATTTAGGTTTAAGATCCTGCAAGATTCATTCTAATCTTAGCTCTGAACATAAGAATAAATTTTTTAGAGACATCGGAAACGCTCAAATTATTTTTCTGACTCCTGAACGACTCATTAAGCCCGAATTTTGGGAAAAAGTTACGGGCTTAATTAAAGTCAAATATTTCGTCGTGGATGAGTCTCATTGTATGTCCCAGTGGGGAAGTGATTTTCGTCCAGATTACACTCGACTTCCTGACTACTTAAAAAACTTGAATGATCCAGTGGTTATGGCCGTGACTGCCACTGCCACAAAAGCTGTGAAATTGGATGTGATTGAAACTTTAAAAAAGAAAACGAATCGAGATTGGTTCACTTATGCGTCACCCTTAGACCGTCCAAATATAGATTTAAAAATTTATGAATGTTTTGGAGTCGCTGAAAAACTTGAGCGTATTGAATATTGGATTAAAAAAATCAAGGGACCTAAAATAATCTATTTTTCATTAGTCAGTCACTTGGAACAAATCAGTGAAAGTTTAGAGGCTAAAGGCATTAAACACACTAAGTATCACGGGCAATTGCCTTCGGGGTTAAAGCTTAGAAATCAAAAAGCCTTTTTCAATGATCAAGATTCCCTGATGTTGGCTACACCTGCTTTTGGGCTTGGAGTCAATAAAGCGGATATACGTTTAATTCTACATTATGAAATGCCTCAGTCGATTGAAGCTTATTATCAAGAAGTAGGTCGGGCCGGCAGAGACGGATTACCAAGCGAAGCCGAACTTCTTTATTTTCGCGATGACGCTGAAATTCACATTGATTTTTTGAAGTGGAACCATCCCGAGCCAGGCTTTATCACATCAATATTTAATTTGATTTCCGACTATCCTCAGCGTTTTCGCCAAGAGGGGGCAGATTTTTTAAGGGAAAAATTAAACTTTTATAATAAAAGAGATTTTAGAGTTGAAACGGCATTAAATCTTTTAAAGCGCTGGGATGTACTGTTGATTGATAAAGATGGAACTCCACATTTAGGTTCAAGGGAACAGCTGATGTTGATTCCCGACATTGACCAGACACTTTTTGAAAAGCGAAAAAAGTCGTCGCAGATGCGACTACTTCAATTGATACAATTGATTGAAAAACATGTTGAAACTGAATCAGAAAAAAATATTCAATACGATATCATGGAATACTTTTCGTCATGAAATATTTTAAAAATTACGACCCCATTGATAAATCTGGAGCTGTGGCTTGGTCTGAATTTATTGAACCCGATCAGGTTATTGAGGCTTACGAAAACGGTGTTTTTCCTTGGCCCGACGAAGAAGGTTCAATTTATTGGTTCAGCCCCCACAAAAGGGGCGTGCTAAGTTTCGATGACATTCATTGGTCGAAGTCGGATTTAAAGTTTTTCCAGGATTGTAGATATGAATTTAAGATAAACCATAATTTTAAATCCACGATTGAAACTTGCGCCGAAGTGAAAAATAAAATTGAAGAGGGAACATGGATCACACAAGATTTAATCGAAGCTTATATTGAGCTAAATCAACGGGGGGTTGCTTTGTCTTTTGAAGTTTATGACGAAAATGTTCTTATTGGTGGTATGTACGGTGTTTCGTCTAAAAAATATTTCAGCGCAGAAAGTATGTTTTATTTGAAACCTAATGCGTCTAAGTATGCGCTTTTTAAATCTGTTGAACATTTTAAATCCCAAGGACTGTCTTGGATTGATACACAGGTTATAACAGATTTCACATCACGTTTAGGAGCCAAAGAAATCCCCAGGTCCTTGTTTCTTAAGCAGATTAGCTAAATTTCCGATAAGACTTTAAGTGCAATAATCATTAAGCACCCAAGTGCGACATTAAGTAGTGCCCAATATATAATTTATTGATCTTAATCGGAGGGCCTGTGAAAATAGAAAAAAACAAAGTCGTCTCCATGTCCTATTCGTTAACAAGTGATTCAGGTAAAGTATTAGAACTAAGATCAGCGGACAACCCTGTTGAGTTTTTAGTTGGTCATGGACAGATATTGCCAAGCTTAGAGAAGAAAATTTTGGGTGAGTCAGAAGGGTTTTCTGGACGATTTTTACTACAGCCCGAAGAAGCTCATGGGTCTTATAAAAAAGAGCTTGTTAAAGAGATGAAAAGTTCTCAATTTCCAGAAAAATTAGCTTTAAAAAAAGGTATGAAATTTGAATCTACTGATGCCGAAGGCGAACCTTTAGCATTACACATTATTGATGTGAAAGAAGATGTAGTCCTTGTTGATGGCAATCACCCACTGGCAGGAATTCCACTGAGCTTTGATTTAAAAATTCTTGAGATTCGCAACGCCGCCGAAGAAGAAATTTTTCAGGGTAAAGTGCTAACAGACCTTGAGCCGTCTTCGAAAACAAAACATTAAGTTTATTTGATTATTTCCATGGAATTGATCACTTTAATTAAACCTTCAAGCTCCACTTTCAATCGTTCATTTTCTGCTTGGTAGGATTCAAGTTCATCATACGCTTTAACTGCAAGAGCAGGATTTGTGTTAGATTCTAATTCGAACTCATTTTTTTTGCGCCACAGTCTGGTTTCCGAATCTTCAAGCTTTTCTCTTTTCACAATTAATTGATTTTTTAAAAAACTAAGCCGGCCTCGGTTGTAGCTTTTTAAAAAATCAATTTCATTCGCATGTCTTTCGCAAGTGCCTTTGTATTCTGATCCTGATGCTCCGTAGCTGACGCCCGCATTAGAGTTACAAAATTGACTTGCACCTTCGTCGAAACCTTCGTTGAATGCCTGAGCACTGATTTCGACCTTAAAGGGTTTACATTGCTTTTGAAATTCGGAAATTCTATTTCGGTTTTCACCTTGTAGTGCCAGTAAAAAGGCTTCCTTTCGCCAATTGGTATCTTCGCAATATTTTTTGTCCACATGCTGACAACCCAGTTGTGTTATAAAAATACAAAAAGATAAAACCAAAAAATAAAACGACATAAAGTTTGAATAACACAAGTTAGCGAAAGTTTTTAAACTATTGTGAAATTCAGGAATAAAAATATAGTATATGGAGCTGAACATCATAAAGTGTTCACTTCGACGATATTAATTTGCGATAACTATAATGACTTAGGAGCCAACATGATTTTAAAAAACTCAAAAACACTTTTTATTTTAAGCATATCTGCATTACTGGTTGCCCTTTTGCTGAACTCAGGTTGTGCCACATCTGCGGGTGCCAACACAAAAAAAGGTGCGGGAATTGGAGCTCTAGTAGGGGCTGGGGTCGGAGCCTTAATCGGCAGCCGTAGTGGTAAAACAGGTGAAGGTGCGCTTCTTGGAGCAGCAGCCGGTGGCTTATTTGGAACTGTAGCTGGGAATAGATTAGATAAACAAGCTGAAGAACTTTCAGCTATCGCTGAAACTCGTCGTACTGATGAGGGCATTGTAACGAAGCTACAAGGTGATATTTTATTCACTTCAGGAAAATACGATTTAAAACAAGACGCCGTCATGAGCCTAAGTCAAATTGGTGAAATCATTAGAAAATACCCAGAAGATAGATTAAGAGTCGTCGGTCACACTGACACAGATGGGTCGAACAACTTAAATGCTAAGCTTTCCCAACAGCGAGCTGAGTCTGTAAAAAAACTTTTAATTCGCTCTGGTGTGCCTTCAGAATATATTCAAACTATTGGAATGGGTGAATCGCAACCCGTAGCTTCAAACACAACTGCTGACGGTAAACAATTAAACCGTAGAGTTGAAATCGAAATCACAATTGATGAAAGTGCTATACCAAAAAAGAAATAGCCCTACGGAGTAGGAAAAGTTCCAGCGAGTGCGCGGGCGCGCTTTAGCCGCCCGTCGGCGCACGAGTGAACTAGACAGCGCCGCCGTCCGCAGGACGAAAAGCTCCAGCAAGCGCACCGCAGGTGGAAAAACTCCAGCGAGCCCCACGTGAGTCGAACGAAGTTCGACGGTGGGTGCGAGTGAGTTAGACAGCGCGCTGTCTAGTTCACTCGAGCGCTCTTCGGGCGGCTTCGCACGCCCGGCGCTCTCGCTGGAACTTTTCGTCCTGCGGACGGCGCTAAAAAAGTCTCCGTTAAATTTCAGTTAAAGCTGCGCAAAAATGCAGCTTTTCTTTGTAACGCGCATGTTTCAGCTATATTTGTCAGCTTTTATTCCGCTAGAATTTAGTTCGTCTATTTTACAAGGTGATTAAGGATGAACGCTTCGTAGAGTAGACACTAAGTTTTTTTCTGGGGGGAAAATATGCTTAAAAATTTTAGTGTCTTATGGCTTGTTGTTTTTAATTTTGCATCCTTAGTTAGTTTAAACTCATCTTACGCACTTGTAGACAGAACCATCGGAACAACTACGGTTATTGGTTATGGTGGAAAGAATTTAGAAGTCAGTTCAATCAGCCAAGAGTATATGAATGAACTTTTTGAACAATTAAGAATTAATAAATCAATTCCATTTGCCTACGTCGACGACGGATGTTTTGCCCGCGCCCATAAAATGGCCGTCTTGTTAGAAGACCAAGGCGTCATCACAGTGAAAACATTTTTGATGGGTGACCTTCGGTTAGTGGATGTGAACCATCCGAAAGGCTTTGTGGATTGGTGGTATCATGTGGCTCCTTCAATCTACGTGAAAGAAATTGGAGCCTTAGTCATGTTCGATCCAGCGGCTGGTAACGAACCTGTTTCTAAAAAGGACTGGGTCTATAATCTAACGTCGCATCCTTACGGATCTGTGGATCAAGATTTCGAAACAGTAAGATTTATTTATGGACCGGATGATGTTTTGTACAATCCAAATCCTACCAGTTATAAACAGATGGATTTGGTCGATATGGAAGAAGCTTTGGCTTATTTCACTGAAATGTTAAACGAAAGATTAGGTGTTGGAGAAGGACCTGTAAGACTTTACGGTTCAGAGAATTCAACAAGTCTTCCCCGATTTCATAGTCTAAGTCCGTTAAAGACAGATAGGATTTTTAGATAATTTTTTTCACTTAAATTCTAATTTGTAGGTCATTAACTTCATGGCACACAGGACGTGTGCCAAATTCTTATCTTAAATACGCTTCGCACATATTTGCACTGGCCCTTCTAAAAAAGATTGGACCGTCTTGAGAATCTTCAGAATCATTTCCCATTTCTCGAGTGATACCCGCAATCTCGTCATTAATTAAGTTCGTGATGTCGGACCAACTCATAAATTCGGATTCAGTAGGTTCTAAGCGAACTAGCCGTCTGAAAAAGTTTCCGGTGGCATCAGTTAAGGCCTGAAAGTTAGCGTTAAAAAATCGCCACCAGCGAGTTTTATCAAGCTTATTCACCAAATCTACAGCTTTGTAGTTTGCAAAAACACCAACCGCACCCATAGCCAACAGCATGGCTTCTTCCATAGTGTTGATGTTAAATAGTTTTGCATCCAAACCATTGTAAGACGGCATGGTAGCCGCTAAAAATCCAATAGTTGCTAAATGCCCAGTCCGTAAGTGGGTGATTAAATTCGCCGATAAGTTCGTTTGATTTTTTAACTTTTCAGTAAGAAAACTGTAAGGTGCACTGGCCGCACCAATTAGAAAACCATTCTTTATAATCATTTCCCTCATTTCCCATATAGCTTCGACATTGCCTTCCTGGAAATAATAAAAAAGAGCTTGTAAAGGAATTGAAAATCCAACGGCTCCGGCAAAAGCATTAAAGCCCGTTTGTATGCGTGGATTAGCTTCAGTCAAATAGATGTTTTGATTTGATCCAGAGAAGTACGATTTTCCTTTTAAAAATAAAGCACGAAAAGCTTGACCAGGTGATCTTAAGAAATCGTAAGTCAGCTCATAAATTTCTCTTGATGTATTTTCTTGTCGGGGAAGGTAATAGAGCAGTCCTAAACTTAAAGCATAAGACATAATCATCTCTTTAGACATAACTCCATCGTTCACATAAACCCATGATGGACCAACCGTACTTAACCCTTGATGGGTTAAAATTGTAGATATGGCTAAACCTGACACACTTAAATTTTTTAACGAAGTGATGGGCTTTAGGACAGCCTCTATTGGAGAAGTGAAAAGCCTTAATAGCGATGTTTCGCGATTAATTGCAGTTACTAAATCTTTAGGAGCATCAGCTTCAGAAAAAATAACGTTGTTATCTTGAAGTTTCATCACAAAGTTATCTGAAGCCACAGCCGTCTGATTTTTAGACTGCAAGTATTCTTTAATTTCAGCTGTTAATTTGTAATTAACCATCTTGAAGTTAACTCTAACACCTTTGGTTTTTTTAGCTTCCTCGGCCGCTAGATCAACAAGCGATACTAATTTTTCAAAGTAGTCTTTGTTAGTTTTACTAGGCTCAATAACGATGTAAATGACTTTATTGCGAGGTGCTCTTTGGATAAGTTCAATAATTATATTTGCTTTATCTTCAACTGAGATTTGGTCATCTATTGTTGTAAGAGCAATTTGAGCTGTTTTACCAATGCGAATAATGCCACCAGTACCCTTAATTTTTTTGGTGGGGGCTGATGCTGAAGCTATACTTATCGATAATAAACTTACCGATAAAAGCGTTAAAATTGTGAACAAAAGCAAAAAACCTTTATACAATTTAGAGGTTATTTCGTATTCAGGGAGGATACAAATTTTGTGGCTTTCGCTCTGATATTTTGACATTTTTCGGCCCCTTTGGGTGCATTAAAAAAGCTCTATCTTTAATTTTAAAATTATAGGAAATATACAGCAATCGTAGTGCCATACCGAAGCTCCAAAAGCCTTCATGTAAATAATGCAATTAGAACAAAATTTCGATAGGCCTTGGGTGATGATTATAATCGCTGGACATGACGTAACCGTAGGCTCCGGTGTCCATAATTGCTAATAAATCACCCTCTTTGATCTCAGAAAAACTTCTGTCAAAACCGATGACATCAGAAGACTCGCAAATTGGGCCAACCACATCGGCGCGAAATGAAGCCTCATTCTTAGATTTGTGAAATTTTAAAGGAAGAATCCGGTGGTGAGATTGATATAAGGGTGGTCTAAGCAAGTGGTGCATACCGGTATCTACAATAATAAAGTTTTTGTATTGGTTTTGTTTAATGTACTGAACTTCAGTGATTAAAACACCGGATCTAGCCACAATGGATCGGCCGGGCTCTAAATGAAACTTTAGGTTTAAGTGCTTAATTTTTTCTTCGATCGTTTTAAGCCAAAGATGAATGCGCTCAATTTCATTGGTTTCATCATTAGATAAGTAATCTATCCCAATGCCACCGCCTAAATCCACATCAGTGATATTGAAATCTTTTTTTCTAAAAAAACTTACACATTCAATCAATTTATCCAAAGAGTTTATAAATGGATCTAAGTTTTGTATCTGTGATCCTATATGTAAACCCAAACATTTTAAATTTACGTACTTTTGGGACTTTAATAGATCAATAATTTCCGAAAAGTCATCCGAACTTACACCAAATTTATTTTCCCTAAAACCCGTAGCAATGTAGGGGTGAGTTTCAACTGAAATATCAGGATTAATTCTTAAACCGATATTAATAGTTTTATTCAAGCTAGTTGCGATTTGAATTATTCGTTTTAATTCAGGAGCACTTTCAACATTTATTAATCCAACCTCACTTTGAATAGCATTTGTAATTTCTGACTTCGTTTTTCCGACACCCGAAAAAATGATTTGTAGAGGAGAGAATCCTGCTTTAAGCGCAATTTCAGCTTCTCCCCAAGATACGACATCTGCAGAAATCTTATGCTTCTGGATAAACTTTAGAATCTCAAGGTTTGTATTTGCTTTTAAAGCATAGTGAATGCTGTGATCGGAATTCTTTATATGCGTATAAGCGTCTATTCTATTTTGGATGGAATAGCTGTTATAAATGTAAGTCGGACGCTCGTAATTTTTGATAATATCTGCGATAGGAACAGCAGACGAGTTCGTTTTTAAATTTAAAATGTCATTTTCATAAAAGTAACTTTGAGAACTCAAGCGTCTAACCCAAATTCAGTGTGTAACGCAATCACGGCTTCCTGAGCACGGCTTTCGGGAACAACCGCAGAAATTTTAATATCCGATGTAGTCACTAATTGTGGTGCTAGTTTTAATTTCGCAAGTACAGAAAAGAATCGAGCCGCAACACCAGAATGATTTCGCATGCCGACGCCGATGATAGACACTTTGGCCATCTCGTCTAGATAATTGATTTGAGCTTTAGGGCCTGATAAATTTTTAACTAATTCTGAGGCTAACGGCCAATCATTCTGTGGAATTGAAAATGCAAGTCTTTGGCCTTCTTCCATAATGGATTGAGAAATGATGTCTACCACAATTTCTTTTTCAGAAAGTTGACTAAAAAAGTCCGACAAAAAATTGATAGATTCTGGAATCGGGAAGATTTTAATAATGGCAGTTTCCATTTCATTAGTTACGGCTGATACAACAGGGTTTTCCATAATTTGATCCTCGGGTAAAATCCAGGTGCCTTCGACATCTTCAAATGCGGATCTTACATGAATGGGGGTTTTATATTTAGCAGCGATTTCGACACATCGATAATGCAGAACCTTAGAACCTAAAGACGCCATCTCCATCATTTCGTCAAAACTGATTTGTTTAATTTTTCGGGCTTTTTTAACGAACCTTGGATCAGAGGTATAAACGCCTGATACATCCGTGAATATCTCGCAAACAGACCCAGGAATAGCAGCCGACAAAGCCACTGCTGTCGTGTCGGATCCACCGCGACCAAGTGTCGTCACTCTATACATAGAATCAATCCCTTGAAAGCCGGCTACAATTGGAATTTGGTTTCTTTCGATACAATCTAAAAGTTTTTTAGAATCAATACTTTGAATTCGTGCCCTGGAAAAAATAGAGTCTGTGTGGATTCCAAGTTGAAATCCAAGGAAGGACTCTGTTTTTAATCCACGTTTTTCCATAGCCATAGCCAACAACGACATGGACACTTGCTCACCAGAGGCCAAAAGAGAGTCGTATGCCGGGCCTCGATAGTTTGGGTAAATATCGTTGGCTAATCTGACAAGGCGATTGGTTTCACCAGCCATCGCCGAAACCACTACGATAGGCTTTTGACCGCTCTTAATGCCTTCGTGAACTAAGTCTGCAACATGTTCAATGCGCTCTATAGAGCCTACAGAGGTTCCACCAAATTTTTTAACGTATATATCTGACAACATTAATTCTATATATGGGTTTAGAGTAGGAATGTCATCTGGAAGTTAACTTTCAAAACGAATTCAATAATTTAGGAACTCCAAACTTTTTAAGTCTAGTTTTTAATCCTAAGTCCATGAAAAGCTTTCCTGCACTGAATTTTAGAATTTGAGACACTGCGCTATGGGCCGGGGTGAAATTGACATTCACTGGCCTAAAGCAGAAAAACTCATCAAGGTTTTGACGTGAATCTTTACGTTAAAAATCGAGGGTATAGGGAAACACAAACATTTCAATCCGGGGGGAATATGTCCAATAAGTTGGCCATAACAGTTCTATTCATAACATCCAGCATCTTTTCAAATTCATTTGCATTCGCTCAAAATCGAGTACCGAATGTGTTTACAGGCGACTCGGCAGCACCCGCGTACCGGGAATACTCAAAGTATAGAAACAAAGAAGACCGAAGAGATTCAAGAAGTTTTTCTGAATATCATTTAGATCTAAATAAAATTGATTCTATCAGAAACTCTATTGGCATTCGTAGCGTACACGCTCACGTTCGTGACATCGCTAAAGATGGTCTTTGTGCAGGAACTTGCTTTCGTGTTTTGATTTTCTTAAACGGTGATGAAACATATGGTGAGCATGTTGCAACCTTTGTTGTGTCCCCGGGAACTGGCCGTAGAACTCCACTAGTTAGCGATGCACCTCTTCGTCGCTTCACTCGTAGTTTAGCAAGTTATGAAAGACCGACTCAATATCGTAACTTCGATATGTACAGAATTTATGGATCAAAATCTTACCCAAGTTCCACACCAAATATGCCAAATGCTATGTTCTATATGGATGCGATTGCATTGCACGGTTCGTTTGACACTGTCGACGGGAATAAAAGATCTCACGGCTGCGTAAGAATGTTCCCTGATGAATCTTATTTTGTTCATTCTTTAGTTATTGAAGCTGAAGGTAATTTAACTTTTGACGTTTTACACACAAGATAATTTTAAATAATTTGTAAATTGAATAAAAAAAAGAGGTTTTATAAACCTCTTTTTTTTATTTCACATGACTCAAGTTTGTAGTTTAAAAAAGTGAGCCTCAGTAAGGCTGATCTCCATAAAACTAGTAGGCTTGTTTTTTTAGATTCTGAATTTTTACCTTTTCAAACTCCGGAACATTTGATCCCATACTTCCCGAATATCCTAAAACGATTTTATTTTCATATTTATCAAAACATTCTTTGGCTATATCTGTCTTCGGTTGCGTCATTACACAAAGCTCGTAGTAACTTTCTGGAACCATAAAAATTGATATTTCAGAGTAGTGACTGTAAATATCCCCTAAAGTTTCATAGGCTTTTGCTTTTTCATTCAACGACGTTAAATTTTTCAGTTTACCGTGCAGAATATTTTTAACGTTCAATGATGTAAACATGGTTTTATCAAAGTTTGCTACGTCATTGGAATAAGATTCAAATTTCTTAATAGCCTCATCAAAGTTTTTTAAAGGTGGACTGGATTGGATATCGGCAATGACGGTATTGATATCGTTTTCAGTGCCTTTGTTTTTTGAAATTTTTAGAACAGATTTTAAATCATCCACAATTTTATTTTTTGGAGATTGGTTGAGTAGGGCGGAGTTTAAGTAGCTGACTAAAACATCGTTCATCTTAAAATAGTTGTCTTGTAGGCTTGGATCTAAAAGAATGGATTTAAAAATATTTGTCGATGCATCGAAGTCCCTTAGAGCTAATGCCAAACGCCCTTTATCCAAAGTTGGTATCTTTGAATCTTTAAATAGTTCAAACAGGTCCGTGGACTTACCACCTTTGGAATGGCAAGAGGCACATTGTCCAACCGCACTTCGCAGATAAAAAATACTTTGCTTAGAGGAATAAGCCATTGTTTTTTCTGCCATGTCTAAATTGCTTTTAAATTGTTTGTATTCAGCTTCAATGGCTGGATCTTTTTTTGAAAAAAAGTTGATCACAGAGAATTTTAAACCATGAGACGTGTTTCTTAAATCTTTGATCGCTTGAGATAGGGTAGCTTTTTCGGTCTCATCAAAAGTCGGTTTCATAAGATCGATCGAATAGATTTTTATAACAGGTCCAACGAAGTTCATCATTTTTTCTGACCACTCATTTGTACTGCTTTTAGCAATAATGGAAATAAATAATATGGAAAAGACTGATGACGTAAAGATAATTTTAATTTTTGATTTCATGCACACTCCCTTTGGTTTGAGCTATTAACTCACCTGATTGGAAATATAGCAAAGTATGATTTACTTAAGTTTCTTTTTACTAAAAAAGACAAGTTTTGAAGAAATGTACAAGATTCCCGACCAGTAAATGAAGTTCCAGAAAAGATTGAAGTTAAAAAAATTGAAAAGCGTCCTTAATAAATGTTTAAATTTAAAATTCGGAATTTTATTATTGTAATTCATAAGAACTATTTTAGATTTATTTTGGTCGGATTGATTTAGATCATAAATAAGATCCGCACCAAGGCGACCATAGCGCATAGCTGTATGAATGCCACCAGCGGTGAGCGGAGATACATATCCAGCCGCATCGCCAATCACAAGACAATTATTTTTAAAAAGATTTTTTGAAGTGTGACCTACTGGGATCAGACCTGATCTAGACCCTGTCATTTTTGATTTATCACAATCAATGGCAGGTCGTATGTGATCTAAGAACTTATCGATGGATAACTCTTCACCTTTATCGACGGCAAGACCAACTTGAAGGCAATTAACTCCGGGGATGGCCCAGCCAATGTAGCCTTTACAAATCTTCGAGTGCACAAAAACATTCATGACTGTTTTTAAGTCGACATGGTCTAAAGGAAACTCTAATTCATATCCAGCTAAAAATTTATCATGGGTTTCAAAACCAAATTGTTTTAAGAATGAAGAGTTCGCACCGTTAGCAATCACTAAGAATTTGGATTTAATATTGAAGTCTGGAAACTCATAAAATGAATTTTGATAAACTATTTTTTTGACCAAGCTTCCTAACAGCACTTTAAGAAGTGGATTTGAAATTCTTTCCTTTTTATCTTTGAGTAAAGCTCCAGTGTCAGTCAAATAAAAATTATAACTCAATGATTTAATATCAATTTTTTTTAAATCTGGCAGATAAAGTCTAACTTGATTGATAGGCCGAATATGAATGGGATTAACATCCCATTCACTTAAAGCTTCATCGACGATTATGCCGGTGGTGTGAATGTGTTGATCTAACTCTTTTTTTTTATCCAATAAAACAACCGAAAGTCCTTTTTTGGAAAGGCTTTCGGCGCAGGATAGGCCGCTAAATCCAGCCCCGATAATGGCAACATCATAAAAATCCATAAACCAAATTAAAGACTACGGGTTTAAATATCAACCGTTTTTTAAAACAAATGCACTTGAAGTTGTAAACCAATCCTTAATAAAAGAATCAAATCTAAGTCTATTTTTTTTTAAAAAAGTCCCAGATCACATCGTTGGCAATGATGGCCGTAGAAGGTGGAGCTTTCTTTTGACCTCGTGGGGATGTTCCCCCCGGCCAGGAGTGTCCACCATCTTCGGTCACGCAAAGTTGAACTTCGGATTTGTCTTTGCAAGGGGAGTAAAGTTCGCAGTAGGCTTTGGGTACTGTTAATATTTGTTTTGCAGATTTTGGACACTCGTTTAGTTTTGTCCATTTTTTAATGGTGTCAGGAACAGAAGTAAAATTCGTGATTTTGGATTTATCACCAAAGGCATCTTCCCCAGCGCCTCCGCTGAATAAAACATTTTTGTCGTCTTTAGCGTGAATGTGAAGGACTGAAACGGCCCGTTTGGGTTTACAAGTTTCGGTAATGTCTGTCCCTGTGACAGATGCAATCGCCTTGAACAGGTTGGTGTCACATGCAAGTCTATAGGCCATCATCCCACCATTAGACATTCCAATCGCAAATACTTTCTTAGGGTCAATGCTGACTTGCTTTTGAATATTTTGAACCATCTCAGTAAGAAATTTGACGTCATCGATTTTTTCGTCCCGTGCGCTTCCACAGCATTTCCCCGAATTCCAAGTCGCTAAAATCCCAGATTTAAACGGGCTATGCCCATTCGGAAACGCCACAATAAATCCTTCTTTGTCGGACTTACTAACAAGTTTATAGTATTTGTCATTAGCTTGAATCTGCATATTACCAGTACCGCCATGCATAGCCACGATTAAAGGATTTTTTGCACTTGCTTTATAATTGGGTGGAACATGAAGAATATAATACCTATCTAGACCAGAGCTTATTATTTTGATCGTGTAATCACCAGGTTTAGAGATGACTTTATCCGCTTCAATAGTTGGCTGTGGGGCCGGTTTGTTTTTTTGTTTTTTAATCCATCTTTGCTTAATTCGTTCTTTAAAAAAATTACCTTTCGCAGGTGTCACTTTCTTTGTCGTCGTAAGGTTCGCTGTAGTTTTTGTAGTTTCAGTTTGGGAAAAAGCAGCCCATGGAATTATAAACAGAAGCGAATAGAATAAATGTTTAATTTTCATTTTTATCCCTATAATTGAAAATCATCGATCTTTCGAGATTTCCATCAAAAAGCGAGATCCTTTACAAATAAAGATAGATCAATTCTAAATTTCTATCCATATGCACTGCTAGGACAAATGTTAATTTTTCTTAAGTCTTTTAATTGGTAATCCCTACCAATTTTTGTATGCTAATATGCACACTCGTTATCTGAGTTCAAATTGCTCTTTTTATAGGGATCTTAAATATGATAAAAAAAGTCATTGCGTCATTAATTATAATTATAAGTTTATTTTCCATCATTTATTATTTTTATCCCACTCAACCGCTGACAGTGAATCAGATTCTTGATGCAGACGATTTTTATTCAAAATCTGTGCAGCCCATTTTTACTGCCAAATGTGTAGCCTGCCATTCTTGCTTTAATTCCCCTTGCCAACTGAATTTGTCGTCTTTTGAAGGATTAGACCGAGGGGCTAACCAAACAGACATTTACGATTTTGCAAAACTTGAATCAAGACCACCCACTCGACTTTACATTGACGCCCATAATTTTCAACAATGGAAAGATTTAGGTTTTTATAAAGTCGATACTGAAGATGAAGATGGAAACTCAATTTTGAAGTATATGATCTCGGGTCTGCCGGGCATAGAATCTGGACTTCAAAATACTTATGATTCTGAAACTAGCCGCGTTTGTCTTACCAGCCTAAAAGACGATGAAAGAAATAAATATTTAAAACAAAATCCTGCGGGCAGAATGCCCCTAGGCCTACCCAAACTATCAGACGAGGAACTAAGGACTATATTGAAGTGGGTGGATGATTCGACGAAGCCTGACGCCCTAGACGTTAAAGAAGCTAAAGTTTTAAATACTAAAGAATTTGTAAAATCAATTTCCGAATGGGAGACTTTATTAAACTTATCGGATGTGAAATCGCAGATTAGTTCTAGATACATTTACGAACATTTATTTTTAGCCCACATTTATTTTGAAAGTCAGCCCAATGTATTTTTTAGATTGGTGAGGTCAAAAAGCAAAAGTAAAAACATTGAGGAACTACCAACAGTTTATCCCTTTGATAAGCCTCGCGATAAATTTTATTATCGTTTAAGACCCGTATTAAATGCACTGACGCATAAAGATCATATTCCGTATCAATTTAGTGAAGAAAAATTAAAAAATATTAAAAAAGACTTTTACGATTCGAAATGGTCGACTGAAAATTTAAAAATGCCAGCTTATGGAAGTGCGGGTTCTAATCCCTTCGAAACATTCAAAGATATCCCCATTAAAGCAAGGTACAAATTTTTGCTGGAAGAGGCTGGCTACCACATCATGACTTTTATGAAGGGACCAGTGTGTCGGGGACCAACGGCAGTTAATGTCATCAATGATCATTTTTGGGTTATGTTTATTGATCCAGATAAAGACGCGATGGTGAATAGTCAGGATTTAGAATTAAAAATTGCAAGTCATTCTGAATTTCCAGCTTTAACAAAAGATGACATTTTACCTTCTGTGGATTTTAGAAAAAGATTTTGGGAGTCGGTAGGATTTAAGTTTCAACATTTAGAAAAGAAAAATGATAGTTTTGATTTTGATCATATCTGGAATGGAGATTCTACAAACACCAATTCACTACTTACCATTTATCGGCATTTTGATAGTGCGCATGTTGTTCGAGGTTTAAGGGGGCAAACCCCTAAAACTGTTTGGGTTATTGATTATCAAGTCTTAGAGTCCATCTATTATAATTTAACGGCAGGTTACAATGTTTTCGGCCCTCTTGTTCATCAAATTAATACTCGTTTATTTATGGAAATGTCGAGGCTAGCTTCTGAGGATATGTTTTTAAACTTTATGCCAAGCAAGCAAAGAAAAGTCCTACGTGCATCGTGGAACAAACCCGTACCAGAAAATAAAGAATCATTGACGAAGTCAGTTGTTGATCTTTTCATAGGTGATGTTTCTGATAAATTAAAATTTGATTATCCGTATTTTGGAAGCGAACTAAATACAAAAATTAATTTTAACCCAGAGAGTAACAAAAATTTGGACCTTAAAACTGAATTCTTTAAAGGATTATTAAAAGATAAATTTAGTTTAGAGCAAATCAATTCGAATTTGGATTACTTTAAAGACGAAACTAATTTAAGACAAAGTAAAAGTTCCAGTAAAGCCCTGAAAATGATTTCAGAGCTTTCGGCATCCCAAATTCAACATTTGCCTGACACCATATTTTTGAAATTAACAGAAACAGACCAAGCTTATACCCTTGTAAATAATAAGGAACATTTCAACGTCTCAATGATGTTTTTAGAAGATGATTTACGTAACCCAACCGACGACACTTTAGATGTCATTCATGGAATTGGGGGTTCGTATGCTAATCTATTTATCGTGTTGGATGAAAAGAAATTAAGCTTAATGGCGGACGAGCTTTCTAGAATTAAATCTGCAAGCGATAGCTGGGAAGTCATAAAGAAATATGGTGTTTCAAGGAACGATCCAAAATTCTGGGAGCATCATAATTGGTTTTCTAGACAAAGTTTTGAATCTTTGACCAACGAGTCTGGTTTATTGGATCTGAACAGATATTTAAATTTATAAATTATTTAATTTATGAACGCACAGAAAATACTTGATACTTTACTTTCGTGGCAAAAATTCACAATGTGTGGCTTATGGTGATTTTTCAACCGGTAGGCTCTGCATCGAAGCTCACATAAATTGTGTCCACCAAGTTTTTGGCACCATAGCCAATATAAATGCTTAGAGTGTGCCAAAATTTCGGTTTTTTAGTCGTGTAGTTGTATAAGTCCAACTTACTTTTTACCGATCCGATACCCACTGAGGACTGAGGGTTATCACTTTTGCCAAGTTTTTTCTCTACATCAGCTTTTGTCATACCAAGCCAAAGCCCGAACGGTATTTTAAGCTTTGAACTGACAACTGCACTTTTAGCGCAAAAATCACTATGGCGGTTGTCTTTTTCAATAACGTACTCACCAACTTTATCATCCGAGTAGAAATTTCCACTAAACTTTACGTTAACCCCATCTTTTCCTAGCACACAAAACCTATCGTATTCATGATCGTGCTTATGCTCAGGATCAGACACACCATTAATTATTTTTGCCCCCGGAAATTTCTTTATGCTGGCTTTTAATGTATCTTTTGTAAGTTGAATTCCTAAAATATTGAAAGGCACAGTGTTAGTGGCATCGATAGAGACTTGTTTTGCCCAACAGGAAAGAGAAATCATCGGGATAAAACATGTTATAAGTATTTTGTGCATATTAATCCTTTAAATTAGTGCAAATGCTATTTACCCTATCTCTGAATTTTTCCTATTTTTTGTAAGCAACAGTTCTCTCTCACTTTATTTCTCCCAATACTATAATATGGTAATTTTACTTGTCTTGTTGCAGGGTTCTAATCGACGATTCTTTTATACATTAATTTTATTTTATTAAAAAAGGGAGATTGTGTGCCAAAGGCTCTAAAAGAAAAGCATAAGATCTGCGAGCTTTGTAAGGAAAGTATTCAGGTCGCATTTAGAGTGAAGACCTTAAAATCCAATCCTTGGATTTTTGTATGTAAAGCTTGTTGTCAGATATCTGCGAAACTTGCGGATTATCAATATGGTGGAACATGGAAAGGCAAAAAGAAATAAAATCCCATTATCGCACGAGTAGTCGACCATAATCATCATAACGCTCAAAGCTTGCAATTTGATTATAAAATGCAAGTGTCAAAGCGGTGGATTCACTCCAAGTTCCATCTTTAGAAAGAGTCTGAATATTGCCCATGACTGAGCCTTGACCCATTTCTATTTCAAGTTTGTGATGATTTGAACTTAGCCCTTTAGTTTGAAGAAAATCAAAGAATTGAGTTTCCAAATATTGAGTGATTTCCTGTACTGTCGAATCACTTAGCTCTTCACCATCACCATTATAATAGGATTGAATATCGGTTCCTAAAATTTGAAAACTGAAAGAGAATTCAGAAAAAATGTCGGTTTCATAATCGTGTCCGAACAATGGCTCGATCCAAAAGTCAGTAAGACCATTAAGTTTAGAAAATTCATAAGGACTTTCATAATGAGGATTTAATGCTCCAATTTCAAAAGGCACTATTTTTTCAATTTCATTGAGGTGTGGTAAGAGTTGCGGAAAGTGAGATAGAAAGAAGATACGTTGATCGAGGTCTCGTCCTTTGAGTTCAGACCAAAATAAATGATCTTCTTTTTTTAATCTTTCGATATCTTCACGAACTAAGGCCTCTACAATTAGAAAAGTAAACCACCTTTGAATTTCATCTTCGTTAAGTCGACCCGTAGCGGAGCTGCTCATTTCGAAAATTCTTTGAGGATTTCTGCTATTCATGATGGCTAAATATTCGTCTTCTGAATAAGCCATAATGTTTTTTGAAAGTGGAATGTTAGCAACAAGTTCGTTTCTGTGAACATCTTCCTTGTACTTTTTTACGGCGTCCCTAATAATTTGCTGAATTTTTTCCTTCATCAAATAATCTGTAGGTAGATTATTTAAGTAACTACTTTTAGGATCAAGCAGCCAAGAAAGTCGATCGCCTTTTAATAAATCTAGCCCTGATAATTCAGCGGCTGTAAAATCTGCTATCTCTACTCCTAATTGAATTGCGAATGCTTGAAACTCTTTGAAACGTCGATTCCATTCGGATTGGCCAGCGGATGAATTTAGTAAAGAAAAGTGGTAAAGTAAAACACCTTCCAGTTCAATAATGTCGCTGACTAACTCTTCATTCATTCGATTTTTTAGTGCAGCGATCATTTGAGGACTAAAATATTCAACGGCCTCTTCGCCACGAGCGGCCTTAAGGATGATATCGGCTTTTTGACGTTTAGAAAGGTTAACGGTCGCAGCTTCGACTTCTTTTTCTAACTGTTCAGCAGTGAGTTTTGACCCATGGTTGTTTAAATATGATTCACAGCTTGAAGCCGAAAGATCATAGGCAAATAAAATACTGAAAACGAAAAGGATCGTGCGGGTCTTTTTTAGTGTCATAGCATTGCAAGTTAAACCCGTCTTAAAAACAATTCAAATATCTTAAAATGTAAGTACAAAAACTACAAATGGACCGTCTAACTTTTGGACATCAAAATGTTCTTAGGTAAAAAATCACGTCCACAAAATGGCTGGCAAGAAATTTATCGTCTTAAATGGAATGTATTACTTTTGAAATAAGTATTTTTTTAGTTCATCAAAATGTGTGAATTTAAAGTAAGCATCTTCAAAATTAAAATCAGGAGAAGTCACAGAATACAGTGCCGTTTTGATTTTCGCATTTTTACCGGCCATCAAGTCATATTTATAGTCGCCAACGTAAAGGGCTTCGTCGGGTAGGGTGGAATAGTGTTCACATATTTTTAATAGACCTTCAGGGTAAGGTTTAGGTTTGGCGTCTTCTCTTGTGATCAACATGGGAATGTTAATTTGATGAATGTCTAAGGTCTTAAGAGCAATGGCTTTTGAATTTAACGTGAAGACGCCAAGGTTCACATTTCGTAAAACAAGTTCTTTTAAGAGTTCAGGAACTCCGGGAATCAA
>JANODG010000152.1:0-26048 GCA_031412575.1 Bdellovibrionales bacterium | reverse complement strand
AGCTTTTTAATGTTTGGAAGGTCTTGATCCATACTTTTGATGGCAGCCTCTGCAGCCGCTTGAGCAATAGATGAAGGACATCCTGTGGTCTGACTTTGAAAGTCAGCCATAGCCTTAATGTAAGCTTCAGGACCGATAGCCCATCCCAGTCTCCAACCTGTCATTGAATATGTTTTTGAAGCCCCATTCACAGAAATGGTTCTGTCTTTAAATTCTGGATATTGATCTAATAAATGTGGAGCGCGGAATCTATCAAAAGTTAAATACCCATAAATGTCATCACTCACGATCACAACATTTGGGTGTTTCTTTAAAACTTTCCCGATATAAGAAATGTCAGCATCCGACAAATAAAGCCCTGATGGATTATTCGGGGAATTTAAAAGTAACATTTTGGTTTTAGCAGAAAAATTGGATTCAAAAATTTTTTGCATTTTGTCGTCTTTAGCAATTCCATCTAAAAACACCGGCTTCGACGTAGCTCCACACAATTCAATCATTTCAGGGTAACTGACCCAAAACGGACTGTGCATTAAAACTTCATCCCCCGGATTTAAAAGAATTTGGTAAGCAGCAAACAAACTGTATTTAGCTCCAGAAGCTACACTGACTTCGCTGGGTTTACATGGAATGCCGTAATCTTTAGTGTACTGCTGAGCAATAACTGTTCTAAGTGACAATGTACCCGAAGCTGGAGTGTATTTGGTCACACCATTTTTAATAGCATTGATCCCCGCCTGAGCTGCGGATTCTACGGTTGGCCAATCTGGCTCGCCCACGGTCAAAGATAAAATATCCTTACCTTCATCTTTTAATCTTTTAGCTTTGGCTGCTAATTCTAAAGTCGTTGAAGGTTGTAGTTTCTTTGCGCGTTCTGAAAGTTGAATCATGTTATTTAGCTCCCGCTTTTTTTAATTGATTAATTTTTTTATGAACAAATGCTGCTGTGTAAGGGGTCACAAACTTTTCAAACGGCGCCCCGAAATGCGCCATCTCTTTAATGGTCCTTGAAGAAATATCTCTAAACTCTGGACGGGAACAAAAAAGTAGAGTTTCAACATTTGAATCGATTTCTAAATTGATGTTCGCTAAAGTTTGCTCTTGCCTAAAATCCATGGTCGATCGAACACCGCGAATGATGATGTTTGTATTTTCTTGTTTTAAGTAATTGACCGTTAAACCATCCCAACTATCAACTTTGACATTCTTAATATCTTTTATAGCGTCTTCAAGTAAATCGATTCGTTCCTCGATGCTAAAGAAGGCGTGCTTTTCATAAGATGCTGACACAAGCACTATGACTTCATCAAAAATTCTTGAAACTCTTTGAATGATGTCGATATGGCCCTTAGTGGCGGGATCGAAACATCCTGGATATACGGCTTTCATGGGGTTGTTTTATGTAGATTTGCCTACAAATTCAAGAGTTATGTTCATTATGGCAAGCTTTAGTGAGTCAGCTGGTTTAGTTGAGCAGATTTACATAGGTTTAATTTTAAGCAGGTTTTAATCCACTTCTATTTTATAAACCGATAGAAACTTATCCTTGTAGTCCTTTCTTTTATAAAGACTCAACTTCCCATACTTATCTTGAATGACTTCGTTTTTAACGGACTCAATGCAAACAAATCTAAGCTCAGGTGGTAAGTTTTCTGCCAGAGCCTTCATCACTTGATCGGCCATTTTTTCTGTGAACGGGGGGTCAATAAGAATGATTTCGGCTTTCAAGTCTGGGGATTTTAAAAATTTCAGAACGTCTAACTTAGAAATTTTAAATCCCTCTGAGATTTTTAATTTTTCTAAATTTTGCTTTAAGATCTGGATGGACTTCACATGATCATCTACAAAATGCACATGGGTTGCCCCACGGGATATGGCCTCGATCCCTAAGGAACCTGTTCCAGAAAACAAATCCAAAACCACCGAGTCTTCGATGTAAGAGGCAAGCATGTTAAAGATAGTCTCTTTGACGAAGTCTGTGGTTGGACGAATGTGGTCGGCTTTAAAAGCCGTTAAGGAATGTCCTTTAAATTTTCCAGAAATCACTCTCATTGCACTGAGCCCACAAAAGATATGCAGTGGTCGGCAAAAGTAAAAATATTATCAAAAGGTTTTCTAATAAATTCTGTAGCCCCTAACTTTAAAAATTCTTCCTTAGTGCCACCGGCTGAATAGGCTGAAATCATAATGATCTTAGAATTTTGAAACTTTTTATCTTCTGCAATTAACTTTAAAACATCGACTCCGCCCATATTCGGCATTATCACATCTAAAATCACTAAGTCCGGATTGAATTGAAGCCACTGATCTACAGCCTCTTTCCCATCGGCACACATTAAGACTTCATATCCTTTTTGTTCAAAAACTTTTTTTAAAGTTTTTCGAATCAAAAGTTCATCATCAGCAATCAGTATTTTCATTTAAATCCTCGATGGGAACTTAATACACAATTGCGCCCCAGGACTCAAGTTATCTAAGACGATTAAATCCCCACCGAACTGCCTTAAAATCTGTCGAGACAAGAACAAGCCAATACCTGTGCCCTCATCTTTAGATTTAGTCGAAAAAAACGGGTCAAAAACTTTTTCTTTTAACGAAGGGCTTATGCCGGGTCCGCTATCAGCGACAATTAAATTTACATAACCATCGGCTTCAAAGGTAGTGAGTGTTATCTTGCCCTTAAAATTCATCGCCTGGCATGAATTATTAAACATATTAAACAGCACTTGCTGAACCAAACCCACGGGACATTGAACATTTACATTTCCTAAGGCGTCCACTTGAACTTCGATGTCCCTAGTTATACTTTTCATAAGAATAAGAGTTCTATTTACTAAATATGATAAGTTCACTTCGGATAAAGTGATTTCAGATTTTGAAAACTCTTTTAAATTGTTAATAATTTCAAAACATCTGAGCACGCCGCTTTGAATTTCAGTGAGGTCTTCTTCTAATATTCCAGGTTTTCCAGAGAGAATGAGCTCAACGGAAGACTTCATACCCGTGAGTGGGTTCGCAATCTGATGAATCACTTTATCCACTAACTGACCTAAGTACGAAAATTTTTCGGACTTAATATGTTGGGCTTTAAGTTCATTAATCGAAGCAATACCCTCATAGTGATGAATCCAAAGTCGCTGTTCGGTATCATCCGATAAGTCCACCGGAAATGAGTGTAGATTATAATCATCAAGAGTCGCGGTTGTGCGCTTTGTTTCTTTTGGGTTGGAAAGATTTTGTTTGATCGGACAATTTTCACAAGGGGTGTTTCGATTAAATAGAGCTTTAAAACAACTTTGCCCTTTTTGGTGTGACTTAATATTGGACTTCACAACTTTGTAGTAAGAATCAATAATCAAAATTGGATCATCTAAACTGTCAAAGGACGATGACCATAACGTCGAATCACGAATGATTTTATCTTTGTCGTAAAGATACTCTAAGATCATTTTAAAGATATACTGCAAATAATTGATGTGTTCTTGGATAGCCGTTATGTTTTCGTGGCTAAAGATTGAAAATTCAAAGCCTAAAAAATAATCCTGATTTTCGCCAATGCTTATAAGTCTAAAATCCAGTACGGGATTTGAAGATATATTGGCCCAATTGAATTTATCCAAGGCCATCATCTGTTGATATGTGAATTGGTATTTTTTAAGCCTATCAGAATCCGACTGAATCTTATAGTTTCCTGTAGAGTTTTTATAAAACAAAATAAAGTTTTGCACTTGGTAGGGCCTAAAGGCCTCCATCATGATTTTATGAAAAGAGGCAAAACTTGAAGCTTCAAGTAAGTTTTTTAAAATTAAAATAGATTCTTTTTCGAAGGCCACGCGAGATTCTAATTGTTTTCGGTAATCAAAAAGTTCTTGAGTTTTTTGTTCCACTTCGCTGTTTAAATTTTTGACTTGGTTTTCAATTTGTAGATTTTGACTTTTAGCTTTCTGAATAATTTGTATTTGTCGTAAGTTTTTAATTGTACGCTCTTGGGTGGATTCAAAAATTTCATTGATCTGACTTTGTTTTAAAAACGATCCTAATGTACCTAAAAATAGATTTGATTTTCTAAGGGTTTTATAAACGGCTGAATCTAGAAACTCAGAAGGTTCAAGCCAAACAAAAAAAGTGGTCTTATGGCTTTCTTCTAACTTTAATTCTTTTAAGGCAAGAATGTTTATAATTTCGGAGGTTTGGTCTACTAAACCCGTGGAAGTCGAAGATTTTTTTTCATCCAGATAAGCCTGGGCATTTTTTAATTCTTCGGGAATCTCTTTAGAATTTGAAACCCAATTTAAATTCATTCAACGATAGTAGAGTTAGCATCTGCATACATGGTCATGATTTCTAAATCTTGTTCAATAATTTTCGTGACCCAATGTTTTTTGATTTTTTGTTTTTCGATCACATCTTGTTTGGATTGCTGTGTTTCGATGAAGTCGATTTCTCGGAATGAGCAGGCGCGCTCGACTAAAATGTCAATTTTACTAATTTTCTGAAGGATCTCTTCGCGGCGTCTATAAAACACTTTAAAGTGGTCTGCACTGATGGCTTTTTTGCGGGCTAATTTAATGAATAGATCGTTTTGAGTGGCAAAGTCTTCTAAGGCCGTATTCTTTAAATCTAACAAATGTATAATTTCATGACCTAACATTCTAAAGACCCCACGTTTAAATCATTATGCCATTATGCTGTGTTTTAAAAAGTCCGGATTCTTATACTGGGCCTAATTTTAGACTGTTTGTCAGGGACCTTGGGCTTGGATTTTTATAAAGTTTTATGCTAGAGCTGGATCTAAATTACGAACCCAAAAACTAAGGGTCTAAGAAATTTTATGTATAAACCTTTAAAAGACGGCATAGAAAAGAATATAAAATCTGTAGTATACCTAGAGACTGAGCCGCCTACTCACTTGAACGATCTTGTCCATTGCTTTTGGGAACTTAAAACTCAAACGCCACTTTCTGAAAATTTTAACTATCACGTAATGCCTGATGCTTGCGTGAATATTTTGTTCGATCAATTAAACCCCGAGATAACAGCGCTAACAGCACTTCAGCTTGAACATAAAGTACTAAATTTAGGAAAATCTTTTCACTTCGTCGGAGTTCAATTATTACCTGGAGTTTGGCAGGGTAACCCCGAAGAGATCCAAAGTGATCTTGTCGACAAACCCTACAGTGGGAATCTATCTTTAGTAAATATGAACTTTGAACTCATCAAAAGTCATAATTTTTCGATTAAGCAAAACATGCTTATTAAGTTTGTAGAAGAATTTACTGAAAATAAATTGATAGCCACTAATCCAGAGATAGCTAGCATTCTCAGAAATATTATAAACATTACCTCTGTGTCTGATATGGCAATTACAGCTGATCTTTCAGCTCGGCAATTACAGCGAAGAATAAAAAAGAATATGGGCATGTCCCCTCATGACTTGTTGAAAATTCTTAGATTACAGATGGCTTTTAAAAAAGATTATTTAGACTGTTATGTAGATCAGTCCCATTTTATTCATTCCTTTCGTAAGATCACAGGATACACCCCTACAAAATATTTCAAAAAATTTGATGTCTGATTTCTACAATACCCTTTGAAACTTTTAAGCTAACTTAATTTTTATGTTCTAAAAAGGAGATAAAAATGAGTAAATCAAATGCCGTCGGATGGTTTGACATTTATGTAAACGATATGAACCGAGCCTTAAAATTTTATGAAAAAGTATTAGTCCAAAAGCTTGAAAAAATTCAAGATCCCACTGGAGAAACAAACATGATGAGTTTCGCTGGAGTCATGACCTCCTACGGTGCTGCCGGGGCTTTAGTTAAATCGGAATATGCGCGCCCTGGGGTTGGAGGCACGATGATTTATTTCAGTGTTCAAGATTGCTTACAAAATGAAGAGCTAGTGGTTCCTGCTGGAGGAAAAGTCATAAGATCCAAATTTTCAATTGGGAATTTTGGCTGGGTCACCATTTGTGAAGACACCGAAGGTAATATGTTTGGTCTAAATTCGATGAGATAAGCATACCCATAAGTCTTATTTAGAGATTCAATAAAAAAGCACTCTGTTTCAAAATGAGAATAGTGTCTAAACTTTAGTGACCTGAAAAGAAACAGTGCTTTTTTATTTTACACACAGCCCTTAAATGGCACCTCAAATGAGGTTAAGTGGCACGCCCCGTGCAAATCTTAGCTTGTTAAAGAGGGATTTAGTTTATGTCAGTTTATCTGTTCATGAATCTAAATATGGGGATATGGAATCATTTTTTAAAAATATAATAATATTTTCAGCTGGGTTCGTTATAGCCCTTATTATATATAATGACCCTGTTGGTTTTAATTCCAAGTCTACAGTAGTAATGGATTTTGAAACTGCTGATTCCGAACTTTCAAAAAATTCAAAACGACCAAACTCAAATGTGGTGAAATCATTTGAAAGCAGTTCGAATCAAAGACCATCTAACTTTTCAAAAAATCTAGCTTTGAACAGTATGTACAATGGATATTCATCACAACCATCTTTGAATGATGTTCCAAACATTGACGAAAGATATGCTGAGCAAACGCCAACAGAGCCTCCAACTGGACGACCGGAAGAAGGCGTTGAAGGCGAAGAGACTGAAGAAACAGCAGAAAATAGCGAAACCAAACCTGTTGAAACTAAAGAAAAATTCTTACCAGAAAAAATAGCCAAGGATGATAAAAACTCTGATTCAGAAAAATCTTTAAGCTCCACTTTACCTATTGTAGGCGCCGTGGTGGCACAAAATAATGTTAAGACAAACATTGAAACTCAAAACCCATCTCGTGGGTCTGGTGGATCAATAATTAGAAATCCAATTGTTGATGTAGAACCTTCTGATGTCGTTCCCGATAATTTCACCCAAGAAGGTCTAACTATCGCAAAACGATTATTTTCAACTTCTTCTTTAAGCGAGGCTGAATACTTAGAATATTTAAATTTAGGTTTACAATCAGGCAACTCAAGCTTCTCAGGTTTAGCAGTAAATGAATTAGTTGCCTTGAAATCTAAAAATTCATTTTCATTATTAACCCAATATGTAAGCTCTTCCGACTCAAATTTACAAAGCTTTTATCAATCTGTTGAGAGCAACTACACTACAGCAAGTGACTTAAGATTTTTAAGTGAAGTTATCGCTGATGATTCTTCGGTAATTTCCCAGGATTTAGCCGTTAGAAGTTTAGATGTTATTCTTAATGGCGACTCGATGAACTTTGAAAATCAACAAGTTAGAGACACACTTATCCAAAGAGTTTATCCAAGCCTAAATAGACTATCAGATTCACACCCGTCTTATGATATTGCTCGCGAAATTGCTTCTGGTATCAGTGATTTGTTTTCTTCATAAAATTAATTCTGTAATTTCTTTTTATTCGACGAATACAATATTTATATATATGATCTGAAGCATTATATGACGAAATATGCCTTAGGATTTCTACTTCTTATTACTTCTATGCACGCACGGTCGCAGGTCTTTCCTGAGTTAATGACCAATCAAGATAGAAAAACAGTCCTACCTTATTTCTCAAACTCTTACGCTCAACAAGTGATGACCCGACCTTATTTTTTAGGATCAAACCCCGGCTTTGAAATCGGCACTTCGCTTTCTTATAAAAACTTAACTGACCTTGAAAAAGCATTTCCCACTTACGATATTCGAGACGAACTTATACTCACACAATTGTTTATAAAAAAATCTTTAATCCATCGCTTTGAACTGACAATATCTTCAAGCCTGACTTCACTTGGAACCACACAAGCATCTGGTTTTGGTGGTGTCTTGTCTTGGCATCCTCTTAACATTGAACAATTTTACTTATCACCCGTAATTTCTGTTTTCACTAATTACACCAACTTCGAAGACACCTTATCTACCCAAGAATCGGGCTTACAACTTATCTTAGGGAAAAACTTCAAGCATTTCTCTTTCAAGAGTGGCGCAAGCTTTAGTCAAATCGTCGCCAGATTTTCAGGTGACAACCAAGGCAAACAAATCACAGAATCTGGAAACATCGAAAAAAACCGCATCTTCATCCAAACCTATTTTGCATCCATCCACATTGAATTCGACCAATACCTACTGACCTTCACCCAAAACTACGTCGTCGACGGCAGCTGGAACCCCACCATCATCGCCTCTTACCAATTCTAATCCAAAAACAAAACACTTAGATCTTTAAATTAATTCTGGATTAGCATTGTTTTTCAAATTTTTTAGGCCGGTTACCGTCATAAATAGGCTCATCATGTTTAAAATTGGTTCTGTGCCCTAAAGCTGATTGCAGTTCTAATTTTTAAAGAGTCAGTTAAATTGACTTCATTAAGTATATACAATACACTACGTGAGGATCATTTGGATTTTATTTGGAATAATTCCAAAAATACTAAGAATCATAAAAAACATGGTGTTTGGTTTGAAGAAGCGTCCACAGTATTTGCAGATGTGCATGCGTTAGAAATCTTTGACGATGTTCATTCTGACGCATCCGAGGATCGATATATTCTAATTGGGATGGCAACTAGCTTGAATCTGTTAGTTGTAATTTATTGTGAAAGTAAAGATTCAGTCATTAGGATAATTTCTGCCAGAAAAGCAACTCGATGGGAGGCAAATGAGTATGAAAAAAAAGTATAATTTTGCTAAATCAAAAAAGCGTTCTGAGCGTACTAAAACTTTATCTTCTAAAATTCCAACCAGTATTCGCCTAGATGGTTCGATCATCGCTTGGTTCAGAACCGAGGCCGAACGCATGGGCATACCCTACCAAACTTTAATCTGTAGCGTCCTCCACAGATTTGCTAATTTGGAGCTTTTGGATAAAGAAGAAGTTTTAAAATTACAAACCTCAAAAGTTATTTAACAAAACGATCACTCAGTTAATTAGATTATTAAAATCCAAATTTAGTTTTTGGATTTAGGTTTTTAGGCGTGGAGTTCTAGGCCGCAGAAGCTTGCCAGGAAGTCTTTTTTAAAGGCGAAAGATATTATTGGAAAGAAGATGAGGCCGGTGACGAAGACGATCAGAGTTCTGATGAAGACGCGAACGGGATAGGTGGATTTTTCTTGGTCTTTGATCGAGCCTAACTGCATGTGGAACATCCACTCGCCTATTGTACGACCGAAGACACATCTAGAAATTATGAGATATAGAAATCCGATTGAAATCGTTAAGCCGAAAAACTGATTTTTTAGAGCTGCATTATGTGGGATTTCTAAAATAACTTCGGAAAGACTTTGTCCAAGAGATGCGAAGTAAAAAGTTAGTAGAATCATGCAAAGTGAAATTAAAGTTAAGACATCCATAGTGATGGCTAAAAAAGATGTGGTGACTGGTTTTGTTTTTACTTTTCTTAAACCATCGTGGCCTGAAAATTTTAAGGTTACAACTTCAACTGGAGAAACTGAAGACCTTGGCACATAAAATGGATTATCAATCAATACTGGTCGGCTTAAACTGTCACGATCGACAATTCCATCCTCTCGAGGTGTTAAGCCTAAATCAACATTACCGCCCCATGAATTTTGAGTTTTTGTGGCTGGTTGCGACCAAACTGGTGTCAGGTCATTACTCACAGACTCTTTTTTTGACGTTGAATTTTGAACCTGGTGTTGAATGCTAGATTGAATTTTATGTTGAGATGTAGAAAGAATTGTAGATTGAGCTTTAGATTGAATTATAGGTTGAACAGAACTTTGCGTTGAAGATTGGGACATGTTCTTTAATGTGTTCATGAATAGCGGTTCTGATTTTTTAACACTCGTATTTGGTGTTATCACTGGAATAGGTTCTGGCGAAAAAAAATCTAAACTTCCAGCTTCAAGCTTGATTTGTTTTTGATGAAAGCCTAGCCCTTCTGACAACGGCTTAAAACTAATTTCATCATCAAAGTCTTTCATGGCATCCTTTTTTATGACTAAACAAGGTCATAGTGATACTTTAAAACGGAGACTATGGATACGCAAGCCGTTTCAACCCTCAAAACCTGCGCCCCGACTGATAAGGATGGAATTTCGTACTGATTAAAAAGGTCAATTTCTGGGGACGAAAACCCACCTTCAGATCCGATAAAAATCCAAATGTCTGTGACTTTAGATTTATCCTCAATCTGATTATTTTCTGCATCCAATTGAGCTTTTAAACTTTTTGCTTTGCCTTCATAAAAAGCATAACTTCGAACTTCTTTTACTAAAGATTCGTTTTTTACACGCTCTAATAAATCCTTCATCGAAACTGTAGGATGAATCATCATCTCTTCGACGCGTGCACTTTGCTGACAGGCCGAAAGCACAATTTTTCGTAAGCGACTGGTTTTTTCTTGGATGCGATCTTTAGATTTAAAAAAACTGAAGTCCGAATAAAACGGATGAAAACTATAAACCCCAAGCTCGACAACTTTTTCAACAACATCTTCTAATGTTTTAATTTTTGGCAAAGATAAAGCTAAGTGAATATGTGGGCGGGAAAGAGTTGGGACGTTTTGTTCTTTGATGACGTCCACAACCATCACGGACTTATGAATATCTTTTACTTTAACTAGATAAACTTTTCCTGAACTTAAAATTTCAAAGTCATCGCCTAAATTTTGACGACATACAATATGTATATGTTTAAAAAGATCACCTGAAATAGCAAATGGGATATCAACTTCTAAACGATCATCGACCCAATACCTACGCAAGATCATCTCCGTGCTTAAGGACGTAGCCCCACCAGATGTCTTTTTGATTTTCAGAAATAACTTTTAAACCTAATTTTTTTATAAATTGAGTTTCAAAAAAATCTTTACGTTCATCTAATATCCCCGAAACAATTAAAGTTTTCGAAAAACTCTTTTTAATGCTTTCGCCCAAGTTCACTAAAACACCGTCAATGATATTGGCGACAACTAATGAATACGGCTTTTTGATATCCAAAAGAAAATTTTCGTCTTGCACTTGAATGCTTGAGATTTTATTTAATTCCAAATTTTCCACACACTTCACCCGGGCCATTGGATCTATTTCTGTGGCAACACCCAACCGAATTCCTTCCAAATACATGTAGATACTTAAAATCCCAGTGCCTGCCCCTAAATCTAAAAACTGATCATGGGATTCTTTTCTTAAAACACCGTAAATCATTTCGGCCATTAATCGGGTCGTAGGGTGTGTCCCAGTCCCAAAGGCTAAACCCGGGCTGATTAAAATTTGTTTGTCTTTTGGAGCATCAAACTTAATCCATTCAGGCACAACCCAAAAACTAGGGGCTATTTCCAGAGGCTGATAATGTTTTTTCCATTCATTAAGCCAATCTTTTTGCGCTTCTTCTTTGATCTCGAAACTTTCGCAAAAGTTTTTTAATATCAGAAACTGTTCTGGGTCTATAGACTGCTCGAAGTAAGCCACAAGATCTGTTATTTCTTGATCTAAAATTCTAGGATCAAAATTTTCGGCGGTTTGAATGAAATTTAATTTTTGGCTGACGCCAGCTGCACCTAGGTCAAAAAGAAAAGAGGACACTAAGTCCTCTTCGAAATTTTTTACACCGTAAACATATAACTCATAATAATTCTGCATCTTCTCCGGTCCTGTTTTTTAGAACATCAAAAACAGGGTACTGCACTTGTAGCTTTTGGTTAGCCATTATGAACTGGTAACCGACCCTGTCTTTTTGATTTATGACAATAGGCGCTTTTAGGTTAGCAGTCATCCCTTTAGCTTCGCTAGACACACGAACAATGCAATAAAAATCCGGCTGTTCCAAATCATCCAAGGCTAATTTCTGACGATCAGCTTGAGTTAAATCTAAATCTTTTACATCAGTGATAAAACCAGCTTCTATCACAGGGAACGCCACTTCTTTTTTGTCACAACTTTGCAGCCAAACAAAAACATCGTCTTTTGGATCGTTTACAAATATAAATTTTTTAAAATGTGAAAAACCTAAAAGCCCTTCTGGAAAGATTATAATTTCTTCCTCAGGTGCACTAATTAGACCCACAACAGTATTGATATCAAGCATGGAATTCCCCCCTCCAACGTTGATCACTCGCCCCTAATATAAAATTATCCCATCACAAATCAGCCGATTGTGCCACAATTTAATACAGGATTGCGTCAATTTTTGATTAAAATTGAAGTTTAAGATGTGTTGCTAGGTGCTAGGCTAAGCCTGAAAAGAGTCGCCCTGTGCTATTCTTTTGCGGGTTTGTTGGTTTTGGACAATTCCTGAGAGGCTTTCCTAACCTGCTCTATATCCGTTTGGGAGGACTTAATATTTTCATCCTGAATTGATGAATAAACTTCTTCGCGGTGAATCTTAGTTTCTTTTGGAGCTTCAATACCAAGGCGAACTTGCTTGCCTTTAAGCTGTACCACTCGAATTTTAATGTGGTCGTCAATCGTAATAGATTCTCCAACTTTCCTTGTCAGAACTAACATTAGGCCTCCATGTGCTAAATAGGTCTAATCCTGACCCAAAAAATTGTCAATCTAGGCACGAAATCCGATTTATTCTTTATTTTTTTTAAGGATTTCTAATTTCCTGCCAACATTAGCAGCAGAGATAGATTTAGGTGTATTTTTGTTTATAGATGATGTATCACCGTCTGATTTTTCTAAAAAACTTTCAGTGATCATGTGCGATGGAATTTTATATAGACCTTTGTCTATAGCCTCTTGAATGGATTTTAATTTCGGATCAAGAATTTCTAAGGGCACGATAACAGAGTTGTCCTCTGCAGATTTTAAATTTGCTTTTTTAAGTGAAGACTTTACTTTGGATTTCTCGTCCAAGTTTCCAACTGAATTCTTTTTTGATTTTAAAGGCACGACTTTAGTCATATTCTTTTTTAAATCAGACATGTATCAATCATAGCACTTAAAAAAAAAATTTAAATCTATTTTAATCCATTTACCATCCTGCAACTTAAACCTTGGTCTTTGTTAAATAATTTCTTACACTGTTTGAAGTGATATTAAAAAAACTACCTTTTGTATTTTTATTATTTTTGCTTTCGCTAAACGCTGAAGCTTCGATACCTAGCAGAGTTCCAAATATTAAGCTTGAATCTGCAACAAAGTCTGATCAAACTCTTCGCTTCGATATTCCAATAACTTACAACGCCAAAGTTTCCCAATGGGTTAAGTATTTTCAAAACCGCGGTAAAAAATGGTTTCAAGTTTGGTTAGACCGTTCGGAAAAGTATATTCCTCACATTCACCGACTTTTAGATCAACAAGGTTTACCTAGGGACCTTTGTTACCTAGCTATGGTTGAAAGTGGATTTTCTTCACAGGCTGTGAGCACTGCCGACGCTGTAGGATACTGGCAATTTATTCTGCCTACAGCTAAACGTTATGGACTTAAACACAATTGGTGGATCGACGAACGCAGAGATATTATAAAAAGCACCTGGGCGGCATCAAGATATTTAAGCGATTTAAAAAAACAATTCGGATCATGGTATTTAGCCGCGTCGGCTTATAATATGGGCGAAACCCGGCTTAGAAAATTAATTGTAAAACACAAAACGACGGACTATTGGGTCTTATCCCAGAAAAAAGATTTTCCTAAAGAAACTCGCGATTACATTCCTAAATTAATTGCAGCAACTATGATTTCCAAGGCCCCAAAACTTTACGGATTCAGAAAACCGAGCGCAATTCCTTTAGAATATAATTACACTTACGTTCCTGGGGGCACTGATCTTTTCAGATTAGCTGAGCATTTGGAAGTTAACCGAACAGAACTCACTCAACTTAATCCTGAACTGATTCATGGGATTGTACCCAGACAAGTTCAATCCCACCGCATCCGTATTCCTATGGGGAGTGCAAAAAAAGTTGCAAGTTATTTAAGAAAAAGCAGTCCAAGACTTTAAAACCTTTCGGTTTCAGATTAGTGTAGCATTTAAATATGGTCTTTAAAAATATGGTCGCTAAATTATGATAGTCAAAAAATACGGCGGCAGCGCTTTAGCAACTCCTCAACAAATTTTAAAGATTGCTGAACAAATTTCTGCATCCTTAAAAAAACAAACCGAACCCCTTATCGTAGTCGTCAGTGCAATGGGCAACACGACCGACACTTTACTTCAGATGGGTCGTGAGCTTAACGAAAATGCATCGGCTCGTGAACTGGATATGTTGATCTCTGCTGGAGAGCGGATCAGTATGTCCATGATGACCATCGCCTTACAAAAGTTAGGAATACCGGCAATTAGTTTTACCGGAAGCCAAGCTGGCATTATGACGTCAAACAAACATGGGTTCGCTTTTATCAAAGAAATAAAGCCTATTCGTGTGGACGAAGAACTAAAAAAAAATAAAGTTGTAGTGATCGCAGGTTTTCAGGGTGTTGATCCTGATACGAAAGAAGTTACAACTTTAGGTCGAGGTGGAACAGACACGACAGCTGTGGCCTTAGCGGCTCATTACAATGCTCGTCAGTGTGAATTGTATAAAGATGTTGACGGGATTTTAAACGGTCCGCCGAATGTGTTTATGAAAACAAATTTAATTTCAGAATTAGATTACGATTGTCTTTTAAGTCTTTGTTATTGGGGCAGTAAAGTGGTTCAGTCGCGCGCCGTTGAACTTGCAAAAAAATATAATGTTCCTTTAGCTATTGGGTCTTGGAAAACAAACACCATGGGAACATTGGTAAGGGAGAAAAACTTTGGAACAGCTTGAAAATTTATGCGTAAGCCATGTAGATCCTATACTGACCGTCAGTTCTGAATTTGGACTTGTTCAGTCCATAAATAAAATGAATCGCTTGGCTTCGGATATGGACATTCCTTATCCACAAATTATAGCTTCTACTGAGTACGAACCTCATAAATCTAGAATCATGTTCACAGGTCATAAAGACTGGTTAGGTTCATTGAATAAAAAATTAGAAACGGTGGGTTTTAAATCTTCAGGGCATGTTCAGATCGGTTTATTCATTTCGGGATTTGGACTTTCTTCGTCCACTTACGAACAAACAGTTTTTGAAAAACTAGAACATTCAAATTTAAAGATCTTGAAATATATTAGGGACGCTAAAGGTTTGTTAATTATTTACGGAGAAGCTCAAAAAAGTGAAATGATAAAATTTGCTGAACAGCTCATATAATTATTAATTTTTCTTAAAAAAGTTAACTCCAAATTTTGAAGTCCTAGATTCAATCAATTCCCGTTTTTCTGGGACTAAGCCTGTTGTCTCAAGCTCACTTGAACTTGTTTTTCTTTCGAAAATCACAGCTCTGACAATAACACCATTTATCGCTTTTGCGATTTCAGTGATCTGACTAACGTGTCGTCCTCCCCCTGGAGCGCGTCCTAATTGAACGATAAAATCTATGGTTTCACCGATCTGTGATCTAATGTGATAGACATCAACGTCATGCCCACTTGATGAAAGCAAGTTTTCCATTCTTAATAAACACTCCACAGAATTATTTGCATGGATCGTGGTCATCGATCCTTCGTGACCTGTGTTCATGGCTTGTAACATTTCAAAAGTTTCATCCCGGCGACACTCGCCCACTATGACTCGAGTTGGACGCATCCTTAAAGAATTAATTAAACAGTCTTTTATACTCACTTGGGGCATATTATTATTACTTTTTACCGAAAGAATCTGAACCCAGTTTGGGATATCTATGGAAAGTTCTGGAGTGTCTTCAATACTCACTACACGCTCAGTGTTAGGAATCGAAGAACATAAAGCTTGTAAGAATGTAGTTTTACCAGATCCAGTTCCACCCGAAACAATAACATTCATTTTGGCTCTGACCATTTTATCTAAAAACACCATAGCCTTTTCTGTGATTGAACCATTATCAACTAAGGTTTGTAGATTAAATTTTTTAATAGAAAAACGCCTTAACGTTAAGACGTGAGATTTGTTGCTCATGGGTGATAGGACAATGTTATAACGGTAAACCCCAGCCACAGCTCCATCAAAGAAATAATTTTTATCAACATCATGTCCATTTATTTTTAAAAAGTTGATTAAATAATTATTGTATTCTTCGGACGAATTGAACTTCAAATTAGTCTTTTGAATTAGACCTTTTTGTTCAATGAATATCTCATTATAGCTATTAACCATAATTTCAGTAATGCCATCTGTGTTCATTAATTCAGATATCGGGTCGTTCAAATTGTCATACATATCATGATTTAATCACTCAAATTTTCTTTAAACAGTAACAATTTTTGTCACTGGTCCTAGGTACAATGCACCTGAACTTTGCTGAAATAGCCCTTAAACTCTACATAGGTTCTATTTTTAACTAAAAAGTGTAGAAAATAGACTTTTTTACAAGATAGCTCGTTGAATTATGGCATGCGGATTGAATCATGATAGTCACTGAGGATGATCGATTTTCGGGGAGCTATAAGTTGATTTTTAGAACTTTCATAAACTTTCAAATTCTAGTTCTCGTATTACTGATCAGCTATTCTGCTTCTGCAAAATTTCAATGTGAACATTTATTAAATCCAGTTCGTCAGGACATCATTAAACCGCTACTTTCTGCCACCCAAAATCTAAATTTACCCTCGGGCTTAAATCGCCAAGAAAGTAAATTTAAGGCTAATGTTCACGAAGAACTTTTTAACTCCTTAAGTTTCTTTAGACCTAGTCTTGAAAATCTTTCAGGTGGTGTAGATCTCTTTAAAATTTTTGAAGATATGGACGAATTGTCTAATCGCCAAATTAAAGATTCACTAAATGAGTGGGCATCGGAATTTCTACCAGGATATGAGATTTTATTTTTAGACGACATCAAATCCTTCAAGTTCAGAAACTCGTACCCGAACAAAAGCGTTAAAATTTTCGATGAAGAAACGGGAACATTAGATGACAAGTTTTTAATTGAACTTTACGCCAACAAGAAGATCCCGATACTAAATACTACGGATTTAATATCGAAGCTTTTAGTTTTAGCCATCCCGAAACTTAGAGAGCAGTTTGAAAAACTGGTTGATTTATATCAACGCGGTCAAGCCCTTGGCGACCTGAATGAAGATGATTTGATGTACACTATTCAAAGAAACAAGCGCCCTTACGCGAATAACGATAGGTTATCGTATATCTCTTCAATTATTGAATTGTTGACATCACGTCTTGTTTTTTTAAGCCCATACGCAGAAGAACGCCAACTTGTTTTGTTCGGGGCAAATAATTTATTATCAGCATCCCTTGATTTAAATTCCGTAAATTTATCTAAGTCCTTAGACCTTAGCTTAAAAGATAAAAAACGAGCTTTAGATTATTTCATTCAAAAAGCCTTAGAAAATAGTAAATCGGTTCTAGGGTTATTTAACTTTTTGGTAAAAAACAATTTATTGCCTAAGCCTGCCAAAGATCACATGGCATTTCCTGCAGTGGCTCACCAGTCGATTTTCGACCAAGTCGTACATTTTGATTTTGTACGTTTAGAAGCCCGCATCGTATCTGATCGACAAAATGACAACGAAGAACAAGCTTGGATCAGATATTCGAACTTTGTTTACCACGACCGATCAAACCCCGTAGCTCAGGTTGCAAGATATCAATTTAGGTTCGCGTGGATTGAACATTATATTAAAATTGTTGAAGGTGATATTGTGTCCGCAGAAAACCGAAGTAATAAAGAACAACCGGGACCTCTTTTTAGATAATTGACTTTAAAATTCTTCCTTTTGTTTAACAGAGCACAAGGATAGCTGTGTTGTTTTAAGTCCGTTGAATAACCTAGGTAATAAGTCAGTAATAATGTATTGGTCATAAAGTTGATAAACCAAATTAATTCCCTGACAACTTAGTTGACTTGGCCCCGTAAAATCGCAAATCACATCAAAAGTTTGTGGGATAAAATATTGTTCAGTTTGAGTCACTGAATCTATTTTCAAATTTCCTGTAAGATCAAGTTTGATCTTGTACAGAGTTCTAATTTTCGTGTTTGGAATCCCTTCGTAGGAAGTCATATCATATCCACACCACTCGTTCGTTAAGAAGAATTGCTCTTCCACCGATGAAGGTTGATATTCTACAACTTCTGCAGGCTTACATGATGTGAAGAATCCAAAGGATAAAAAAGACACCATTAATAGACTCTTAAGCATATCCAAATCCTCCGTGATCAAATAAACCTTAATTAAGTTTAGATTAAAAAATTGGATTATGTCTATTTAAGAATTAAATTAACTTAGTTTTAAGCTGATATCGTAGAAAAAAAAAGGCTATCGACTTAATATCGATAGCCATAAAACAATTTTAAATTTATTTGTCGCTTATGACCGAGCAAACTAATGCTTTGGCATAATGACTGTATCAATGACGTGAATCACGCCGTTAGTGCAAGCGATATCAGCCGTTGTCACTTTAGCGCCGTTTACAGTTACGCCTTTGGTACCATCAACTTTTAAATTTTCGCCCTGAACGGAAGCTGGAGATAAACTTTTTCCAACAACGTCGGCTGCCATAACTTTTCCTGACATTACGTGAAACTTTAAAATGCCAGCCAGTTTTTCTTTATTTTCTGGCTTTACCAAGCTTTCAACTGTTCCTGCTGGTAACTTTGCAAACGCGGCATCACTTGGTGCGAAGACTGTAAAAGGACCTTTTCCTTTTAAAACATCTACTAGACCAGCTGCCGTAACTGCGGCTACCAATGTTTTAAAACTTCCTGCTGCTACTGCAGTATCAACGATATCATGCATTTTTTCTGCCATATAAAAACTCCTAAATAATTTCTGAACCATATCAAAAATTCTTTTTGTAAATTAACACTAATTTTACCGAATAACGACGAATGGTTTTTTTAATTTATGAAATTGAAAGCAAGAAAATTTTATGGATTATATTTAAGATCATAAATCATATGGATTAAGACCACTTACATTACTTGTGTAAAAAAAATCACATATAAAATCCGGGCAGGAATGAGTCCCATTGTCGATTTAAAACCTTAGTTTTTATTTTGTAATTGAGCATCAGTTAAGAACCAAACAGGATCTTGTCACAAGGAAAAAACATTAGCTATGTAAGTTTAAGTTAAAATAAGACGTTTTTTAGATTCATATAAAAAAAGGGATAAACTCTTTTAGTTTATCCCTTTTAAGTTTTTATGAAATGTCTTAACCGAGTTAGTTTAATGAAGTCTAATTCAATTAATCACTAATTCTTTTTTGCTTTTTTTGCTGCTTCTTTTTCTAAAGCATCTTTCATCTCATCCATTTTCGGAGCATCTTTAGCTATTTCAGTTTTTATAATTCCTGTTTTAACTAAAACTTTGTGTTTGATCTCTTCTAAAATTTTTGGATTTTCTTTTAAGAACACTTTTGAATTTTCACGACCTTGACCCAATCTTTCCCCTTGGTAACTAAACCAAGCTCCGGACTTTTCAACGATCTCATGTAAAGCGGCTAAATCTAAAATATCACCTTCAACTGAAATCCCTTGATTGTACATCAAATCAAATTCAACTTTTGCAAATGGAGGCGCCATTTTATTTTTAACAACTTTAACAGCTGTTCTGTTCCCAACGATCTCTTCACCATTTTTAATAGATCCAATTCGTCTTACATCTAAACGTACAGACGCATAAAATTTAAGAGCATTACCACCAGTAGTTGTTTCTGGGTTACCAAACATAACACCGATTTTCATACGGATTTGGTTAATGAAAATAACCATTGTGTTACTGCGACTGATAATACCCGTTAGCTTTCTTAATGCCTGAGACATTAAACGCGCTTGAAGACCCATATGGCTATCACCCATGTCACCTTCAATTTCTGCTCTTGGCGTAAGGGCCGCTACCGAGTCTACAACAACGATATCAATCGCGCCTGATCTTACTAATGTTTCAGTGATTTCTAAAGCCTGCTCACCATTGTCTGGCTGTGACACCAACATATCTTGAATCCTTACACCTAATTTTTCAGCATAGTTGATATCTAAGGCATGTTCAGCGTCTACGAACGCCACTGTGCCACCAGTTTTTTGCGCTTGGGCAATCACTGATAAAGCTAATGTCGTTTTACCCGAACTTTCTGGTCCATAGATTTCAATGATACGACCTTTAGGTAAACCACCAGTTCCAAGACCTATATCTAAGCTTAGCGCACCTGTACTGATAAATGTGATTCCGTCAGAAAGACTTGAACCATCACCTAAGCGCATGATCGAACCTTTACCGAATTGTTTTTCTATAGATGACAAAGCTAACTCTAAAGCTTTTGATTTTTCTGCATTTTGTTTTGGTGTATCTTTCATACGTTTTTCTTCCTTTGATTTATTCAGACTTTTTAAGAGAATAAATCGTGTTTAATTTTTTGATAAATAACTGTTTAACAATTCCCAAGCTCGTTTTGAAGATGCTAGTTGGATTTCATGCCTGGAAAGCTGATCTCCATTAGAGCCTGTAAAAATATGTCTTTCAACCTTTTCAAAATCTGGACCAACCACAGCAATGTAAACCAAGCCCACAGGCTTTTCCACAGATCCGCCAGCTGGACCGGCAATGCCCGTAACACTTAGCGCTACATTGGTTTTTAAAACCGACTTTGCACCCTTTGCCATTTTAATAGCCACCACAGAACTGACAGCACCGTGCTCTTGCAAATCTTTCTCAGGAACACCAAGTACATCGGCTTTGACCGAATTTGAATAAGATACCACACTGCCTTTATAAACTTTCGATACGCCGGCAAGTTCTGTCAGTTGGCTTGAGATCAACCCCCCCGTGCAACTTTCTGCAAAACTTAAGGTCCAATTTTTTAAAGTTAAACTTTCAACGACATCCTGTCTAAGATTCATTTTTTACAATCCTCCATGAATTGTGCGATCAAACTTATGGGCCGCATTTCTAATCTGTTATTTTATCGAACAGATGTTTAATAATTACTAAATGTTAAAAAATTTTTCGATCTCAACCAAAAATCCCATTGGGATTAATATGAAGTGAAAAATTAAATTCACAATGACACCCGCAACCACATCGTCTGCCATCACACCAGTAGCCCCGGGCACTTTTCGGTCAAAAAACGAAATTGGAGGCGGCTTTAAAATATCAAAAAACCTAAAAAGCAGAAAACCAATAATCATAGTGATACCCGTTACCGGAACAAGCATAAATGAAATCAGAATGCCAACAACTTCATCAATAACTACTTCTTTGGGATCTTTTGATTCCGTGGAATCTAAGTAAAAGCCCACAAGAAGAATACTTGTTGTGCAAAGTAGAATTGTGAAGAGAAAAAAAATGGGCCAACTAAAAAAGCCCAATAGGTAAACAATTAACATTCCAAACAGACTGCCAAAGGTTCCAGGTGCAAAAGGAATTCTTCCTAAACCTAAACACGTCACAAAATTTTTAATAATTTGAACCTGAATGCCTGGGTCGTTAATCTTGTGTTTGATAAAAGCCTCATGTGCATCATAGACGATTTAATTTTAAGAAATCTGGCCCAAAAAATTGAAAGTTCAAACTAGGCGCAAAATGACTTAAACGTAATATCCCTATTATACCTAAATTATGTCGAGCAAGAAAGGTTTATATTCAGGATGACTAAACGTGCACTAAACCAATCTATTCTTAATAATATCGCTGATTATTTAGCGCGCCGAGATCATTCGGTTAAAGAAATCGAAGAAAAGCTTGCACAAAAACAAATTTATGATCCAGAAGAAATCAAAGAAGCGATTCAACAGGCCATAGACCAAAAATGGTTTTTACCCGAAGACGAGCTGGCTGAAAATGTTGCCCGATCCTTATCTTTAAAAAGTAAAAGTCACTACTTCATCACAAATTATCTTAAGGAAAAAGGTCTGCCGGTGGTCGAGTTTTCAGAAGACAATGAATCAACAGCTATTCGAAGATGTTTGATCAAAAAATTTAAAAATCATCAAAACCTATCCTTTGAAGATAAGCAAAAAGCCATGCGGCTACTCTCAAGTCGTGGCTTTCACAAAGAAACATGCTATAAAATATTAGATCAAAATTTCGAGACAGATTAATCATACAAAAAATAAAAACTTAATTTTGACAACCCATTTTTATTAAAAACATAAAACTAAGATATTTATTTAAATATAAAGTAAAATTTAACCTTAAAAAAATTAAAAATAATTGCAAACACAAAAGAGTTTTATATGAAAAGTTATGAAGTTAGAAAAAAGTTTTTAGATCACTTCGAAAAATATGACCACTTACTTGTTAAAAGTTCTTCGCTAATCCCCGCCGACGATCCGACACTTCTATTTAACAACGCTGGGATGAACCAGTTCAAAGGTGTTTTTACAGGGGAACAACCAGCACCGAAGACAAAAAAAGCTGTCAGCAGTCAAAAGTGCGTTCGCGCAGGCGGTAAACATAACGACTTGGACAACGTAGGTTTTACGGCTCGTCACCATACTTTTTTCGAAATGTTAGGAAATTTTTCTTTTGGGGATTACTTTAAAGTCGGTGCCATCGAAATGGCCTGGGAGTTATTAACTAAAAAATATAACTTAGATCCTAAACGTTTATACGTCACAGTTTATCAAGATGATGATGAGGCTGCAGATATTTGGAAAAAGCACATAGGCATTCCTAGCGATAAGATTTATCGCTTCGGCCAAAAAGATAATTTTTGGCGCATGGGTGACACTGGTCCTTGTGGACCTTGTTCAGAAATTTTTTACGACCAAGGTGACAGTGTTGGCGGCGATCCCCGACAAAATGTCATGGGCGGCGATGGTGATAGATTCATTGAAATTTGGAATTTAGTTTTCATGCAGTTTTATGAAGATGCCTCTGGGAAGTTAAATCCCCTTCCTAAACCATCCATTGATACAGGTATGGGTTTAGAAAGACTTACCTCTGTACTTCAAGGGCAAACCAACAACTACAACACTGATTTATTTATGCCTTTGATAGATGTTGCAAGTCGCATTTCAAAAACGAACTATAATCTTGATATGCCAACTTTTGATAAAAAAGCGGCAGCTTTAAGAGTCATTGCTGACCATTCTCGTGCGGTTTCTTTTTTACTAGCTGATGGTGTGATTCCTTCAAATGAAGGCCGTGGTTATGTGCTTCGACGTATCTTAAGACGTGCGGTTCGTTATGCACGTACACTTACGGATGCTTCTGTATTTCCTGAAGTTTGTAAGGAAGTTATTGTAACCATGGATGATTTTTATCCTGAATTAAATCAGTCCAAAGATTTTATCTTACAAACGGTCAGAGACGAGCAAGAGCGCTTTTTAGAGACTCTAGATAAAGGGACAGAACTTTTATCCAACGAGATTAAAAAAGTTTTAAATAAAAACGCCAAAGTCGTTGACGGTGAATTTGTTTTTAAACTTTATGATACTTTTGGATTCCCGTCAGATTTAACTCAGCTTATGGTGCAAGAGCAAGGTCTTCGTATTGACGAAGAGGGTTTTAATGAACATTTAAATGTTGCTAAAGAAAAATCTAAAGCGGTAAAGAATATTAAAACGTATTCGGTTAATAATTCAGACCTTATCACTAAGACTCATGACATGAAGCCCACTTCATTTTTAGGTTATGAACATCTTCATGCTGAAGCTTTAGTTCAAAAGATTTTTGTCACTGAAGGTAGTTCACTTAAGGACGTGTCTGAATTAAAAGAGGGCCAAACAGGTTTAGTGATTTTTGATCAAACGCCTTTCTATGCTGAAGGGGGCGGTCAAGGATCAGACCTTGGTGATGGTTTAGTGTCCTCGAACAAAAATAAATTTAGTGTTCTTGATGTTCAGAAACACAATAAGGTTTTTGTTCACACCATCGAGTGCACGTCTGGTGGTTTAAAATCGAACGACAAAGTGACTTTGAATGTGGATAAATCGAATAGGTCTTTATCTGCTTCTAATCATTCGGCAACACACTTATTACATTATGCTTTACGGAAATTACTTGGAGTTCATGTTAAACAAGCAGGATCGTTAGTTAATTCCGAAAAACTAAGATTCGATTTTACAAATAAAGGACCACTAACTGAAGATTTAATTTTTTTGATTGAACATGAAGTCAATGAAATGATTAGAAAATCTATTAAAGTTAAACCCGAATCCAAATCATATACTGAAGCAGTAAAAGATGGAGCGCTAGCTTTGTTCGGCGAAAAATATGAAGATCAGGTTAGGGTTATATCTATGAGAGAAGAAATGCCAGTAGATAACCCCGCAGCACCTTTTAAAGGATTATTTTCTGGTTCGGTTGAACTTTGTGGTGGTACTCACGTTGATAACACTTCACAAATTAAATTCTTTAAAATCATTTCTGAATCTGGAGTCAGTTCTGGAGTTCGAAGAATTGAAGCTGTGACAGATCAAACGGCGATTGCTTATTTAAATCAGCAATTCGAAGACTTTAAGTCGATTAAAAATTTGCTTCAACTTCCGGTTCAGGCCAATCGCGAATTAGTGTCCCAACAGATTCAAAAGTTTAAATCTGAAATTTCTGACTTGAAAAAGAAAGTGAAGAACAAATCCACAAGTTCTTTTTCAATTGATGACGCTTTTAAATCCCGCGTTCAATTAAATAGCGAAGTTTCTTTTTTAGTTTGCACGACGGAAATCAGCGATAGTTCTGTTTTACGTGAAACTGCAGATCGACTTAAAGATAAAATGCAAAATGGTGTTGTTGTTATTTTAGGGGCACCTAGTGAAAAAACGCCTCTGTTGGTTTCTGTGACTAAAGCTTTAAGCTCTAAAATTCAAGCGGGACAAATTCTAAAAGTGATCACTCAAAGTTTTGGTGGAAGTGGTGGTGGAAGACCCGATATGGCTCAAGGGGCTGTTACCCATCATGAGGACTTCGTTGTGAAAGCTTCGGCTTTAGTAAAGCAGCACATGGAGTCTGTTTTATGAAAGTAGATTTGGGAATAGTGCACGCACCGATCTGGGAAGGCCAAGCTAAAACTGGGGTAGCCTTTGGGCCTACAGAATTAGAAAAACGTGGCTTATATCAAATGTTTTTCGACAATGGGTTTAACTACAAAGTTTTTAAACCTCGCGAAGAAATGAAAACAAGTTTAACTTTAAAAGAAAGCCGCTTTGAAGAAAAGCCCGTTCACACCGCCCAAGATTATGACGAGTATTTAGAGGCTAAATATAAAAACGTTCACGACTTAATGTTGGATGCTTTTGACGAATCAAAGTTGCCAATCTTATTGGGCGGCGATCACAGCTGTGCGATCTCTTCCATATCGGCTTTATTAAAGAAGTTTCCTAAAGCTGGAATTTTATGGATTGATGCTCATGCGGACATCAATACTTTTGAAACTTCACCTACCGGAAATATCCACGGCATGCCTGTGGCGGCATTAACGGGAATGATCACGAAACAAGATTTATTTTCTGGGGACTGGACCTGTGATTTTTTAAATCCCAAACAGATCGTCTACTTAGGAATACGTGATCTTGACCCCGAAGAAAGACAAGCCATAAAAGATAAAAACATTCTTGCTTTTTCTTCAGAAGATTTAAAAAAGATTCCGTTAAAAGATATTTTTGATTCCATTGAAAGTCACTTTAACGAATTCGGCTTTGATCAAGGCGTACACGTAAGCTTCGATATCGACGGGTTATCCCAAGACTTAGTACCTTGCACAGGAACACCTGTAGCCAATGGCATTGATTTATCAACCCTTGAAACGATCATTCGTTTGATCAACGAAAGATTTGATTTAACATCTGTGGATTGTGTGGAATTTAATCCTAAAAAAGCGAACTCTGAAGATGATATCCTAAAAACCTATAATTCGATTCAGGTCTTCTTTAGACACCTGCTCCTTAATCCAAGCTTTGTGGTGGATCGTCATATCTTTAAAAAAATCTAAATATTTTTTAAGTATTGTCTTTGCAACACTAGACATAGTTAGTACTAAACAAATTAAGAAATTTAAAATATCGAGAAACAAATAATCGCTCTAAAAAATATATTTGTTTATCGACAAGGCGCATCCGAAAAAAGTAGTAGGCACTTATCTGAAAAAGTACATAATAAATACAAAGTGCTTATTAAAAATCATATGACATTTTCCTTATTAA
>JANODG010000151.1:0-14361 GCA_031412575.1 Bdellovibrionales bacterium | reverse complement strand
ATGCGAAGCTGTACAGCTTCGCATGCCGTGGCCGCGCAGCTTGCGAACGCAAGCAAGTGCCAAACGTATGCTCGAGCTTTTCAGTTATCGAATCGAATTAAAATAGAGTCTTAAAAATGATATGGGAATTTCGAATAATCTTGATCGCGTTTTTCTAAGAAGGCGTCCCGGCCTTCTTTAGCTTCCTCAGTCCCATAAGCAAGTCTCGTCGCCTCGCCCGCAAAAAGCTGCTGCCCAACCATTCCATCATCCGCAAGATTAAACGCATACTTCAACATGCGCACAGCCGTCGGACTTTTCGAATTGATTTCTGCGCACCATTTTAATGCTTCGGTTTCTAAATCTTTATGATTAAAAACGGCGTTCACCATTCCCATCTCTAAAGCTTCCTGAGCACTATAGCTTTTGCCTAAAAAGAAAATTTCGCGTGCCTTTTTCTGACCCACCATTTTTGCTAAATAAGCAGAGCCATAACCACCATCAAAACTTGCTACGTCAGCATCTGTTTGTTTAAAAATAGCGTGTTCAACACTTGCTAAGGTTAGATCACAAACAACGTGTAGCGAATGTCCGCCGCCAACAGACCAACCTGGAACAACACAAACTACAACTTTTGGCATAAAGCGAATTAAACGTTGAACTTCTAGAATATGTAATCGTCCTGCTTTTGATAAGGGATCGTACTGATAACCTGATTCACCTCGAACGCGCTGATCGCCGCCGGAACAAAAAGCCCAACCGCCATCTTTCGGTGATGGTCCATTACCTGTTAATATTACCGTCCCAACTTTTGGACTTTGACGAGCATGATCCAAAGCTGTGTACAACTCGTCAACTGTTTGTGGACGAAATGCGTTTCGAACTTCAGGTCGATTAAAAGCGATTCGAACCGTGCCCTGGTTTTTAGCGTGGTGGTAAGTGATGTCAGAAAAGTTAAAACCTTCAACTTCATTCCATAATTCTGGATTAAAAATTTCAGACACCATATAAGCTCCTTTTTAAAAGTACGAAGAACGTGTAATCATACCCAAGGAATGTCATTGAAACAATGGCTTGGTAAATCATACTTGAGATTTTAAAAAAGTAGATTATTCAACAACATCAATTATTTATACTTTTGTTGATTTGACCTAATCCAAAATTACCTTGATTCTTAATTGATGAGCTCTAAATTTTTAAACCTATTTTTTAGTCATCCTTACGCTAGGTACTCAATTTATATTCTAGTCCTCTTCGTTATTTTGTTTTTTGTCATAGATTTATACTCCACCAAATATTCTTTAAATATCTTTAAGACCAAAAGTATTGTGAAAAAAATAATTTCAAATGATGAAAGTTTTGTTTCTTACAGAAAAGTTATTAAAAAAAATTCTACGGATTTTAAAGGCACAATTTTTATATTTCCCCCAACTGGCGGCGAAAATATTATTGATCGTCTTTACGCTCGCGATTTGGCGCTGATGGATTACGAGGTTTTCATTTTACAAAAATGGACAGGTTACGAAATCGTTGGTCACAAGTATGAGCTTCACAATGTGTTTTACGGATCAGCCCAGCGAGCTTTAGAGAAGGTCCAAAAGCTTGCATCCACAACAAACCAGTCGATCTTAGGAACGAGTGTTGGTGCGCTTCATGCTTCGATTTCACTAGCAACAAATCCTAATCTTAAAACTGGATTTTTGATTGTTGGTGGTCTACCAATTCCGGATTTGATTGTTCACTCGAAACAAAAAGCAATGACAGATCTTAAAGCTAAACGCTACGAAGTTTACGAGTTAAGAAATGACACTCAATATGTAGCTGAACTTAGTTTGATTTTCGAGTTAGAACCTACTAAGCAAAAAATTAACTTCTCTAAGGAAAAGAAAATTGCAGCTATAATTTCTAAAAACGATGACCTTGTCCCTTATACGAATCAGAAAATTGCTACAGAATTTTTTAAAGCCAGCCCAATTTATACAACTGAACTGAGTCACACTCGGGCCGTTGCGCAGTACGGCCTGTTTAATCGAAAACCAGTTTTAGATTTTTTTAAAGATTGAATCATAAAAAAGGTGCCAGGTTCCGAATGATGGACTTATCGCATTAATTTCAAATGAAGTTTTAGATCATCAGAAATTAATGCGATAAGTCCATCATTCGGAACCTGGCACCTTTAGGGAACAACAATTCCGGGACCGATGTTTTTAATTAGATCCTGCAGTTTAGCATTGGCTTGCTCACCGAACTGTTTGTTTACGCTTTCTAAAGACAAACATCGTAAACCAATGGCACCTACTCGAACTTGAGTCGTTTTAATATTTAGTTCTTGTAAGTTCATCTCTAGATCCGTGACAGATAAAGTAACCTCTTTTCCATTTAAAATTCTATTCATAAAGCGAGTTACAAAATTTCCTGATCCAAGTGGGGATTGGGCTAATACCCCAATCAACCTTGGTGTGTGTGGACTTTGACCTGCCCAGCAAACCCATTTTCCATCAGCTATTTGAGGAAGAACAAGTTGACCTTGTTCATCGACTAAACCGTAAGAGCCAAAATTTATTTTAGCTACTGGGTTAACCGCTTCATTTTGAAGAATTTGTTCATGAGTCAAAAGCATGTTCACAAAAGGTAAGGTTACTTTTTTCTCATCCGCCCACGGATTTATGCTGTTAAAAAAATCACCAAGTCTTTGACCATAAGTTTTTGAATAGTCATTTGGATTTGGAATCTCTACAGTATCAATCAACACTTGGTCGTTTGCGACTGACATTGGTTTCAATAAAGGCTGAAGCCCAATCAAAAATTGAGTTTTAACCTTAGAAGCTTCAGGTTTTAATAAAATAAACACAGAAAAATTTTTTAAAAACCCTGGAATATTTGAATCCACATGACTGTCGATAGAATCAATACCTTTTTGAATATCAGACAAAATTTGATCTTGAGTATTTGGCAAAACTTCAATCTTTTCAATATCGAAAGGAAGCTGTGCTCTTAGTCCTTGAGATCTTAAATCTGTTCCGCGATCATTTGCGGGATAAGGCGTAAGTTGCACTTGGATGCTAATACCTTGCTCTGGTATTGAATCACCCAATTCGCTAATCCTTTGATTTAGTTTTTTAGAAATCACTTGCAGCATAGCTTGGATTATTTTTGGACTGGTTTGTAAGTCCTGAACCATTGAAAACGCAGATGCTAAAAGCATATTGATGGTTTCTGGTAAGTCATTGATGATGTCATCTACCACATATTTTACGACCACTTTTTCTTCAGGCGATAAATTTTCTGTGCCATAAGTCATCACCAGTAAAGTCATCGGATGATCGCCACCAGGGGCAAAAGGCAGCTTGTCGCTAGCGACTCGGGCCGGAACGCCAAAGGACTGCAAGCTCCCTGCATATTCGTCCTTCATGTCTTGGACATGTTCTAGCTCGTCACCAAAGCGATCTAATAATCCATTGATAGCAGGCCCAATCACGGGATCACCGCCAATGGTTGTTAAAAAAGGAGAAAGCGTCCCAGCTTCAATTTTTGATTTAAATCTTTCTAAGGCATCGATGCCGTCAAAAATAGTTGTCGTACAATTTCTAATGATGGTGTTGTAGTAATAATCCATTTTAATTTCGACAGCGTTTTTTAGATAGAAGCCAAGTAAAGTCACAGTCTCTAGACCAGAAAGTGGAATTTTATATTGATTAAACGCTCGATCGGGTCCTTCATCTCGCTTTTGTTTTCCTGAAACTATTCGGCCTACCAGCGGACTTGAATCTACAGCACCCAAGGCAAAATTATAGCTTTCATCCAAGGGCAATGCAGCTTCGTAAGAAACAATCATGTCATCTACGGATTGAACCACTTCGTTTGTTTCGGGATCAATCAACTGGACTTCATAACCCGGCTTCATTTTAAATCTAGCTTGAACATGTCCAGCCATCACGCCGGGAACAATCGGAAAGGGCATTGTTTGAATATAAACAGCTTCAACAGCCTCTTTGCTTAAACTCAATTGCGCTTTCCAATATTTGCCGTCGTGCAAGAACTTATCAATGATGATTTCAGACTCTGAATCGCCGAGCAAACCACTTTCTTGAACTAGAGTTGGTGCTTGAAACTTTTTTGCATTTAAAAGTTTACCGCCATGAACAAATGCTTTTTTAGAAATATAGAGCTGGCCGTCCTCACCTATAAATGTTGCACTCTCTGCTTTCGAAGTTGATGACGCATCTAAAAACTTAGAACAGTCATTGACCTGAACATCAGCTAAAGCTCTAAAATGACTAGTAAAAAATAATACGCTAAGAGCTAACGAAAATTTAAAATTATTTAAATCGATCTTGAAATTATTATGTATCATTAAATATCCCTTATTTAAATTTTTCCCTGAACTTTAAATAACTCAATGAAGTCAGATTGCAATCCTTTGGAAAGACAATTGAAGAAATCATCATGATCTTCTTTAAAATATAAAAATTTTTGAGCTAATTAAGATAGCTTTGTAGAGGCAAATTTTAGCTCCAATGGAGGTAAATAAAAGGTAGAAGTTGGATTTGTTGTCCGAAGTTCATTTTCCGAAATCCCTCGCATAGCTTAAGGTCTATTGAAAGAGGAAAACATTCCATTTTTGTCCGGAGCCATTTTCCGAAAAGGAACCTGGCAACTTTTGGTTACGCGCCAAGTCCAGCATTCGGAACCTGGCACCTTTTGGATTTAGTAATGGCAGGATTGGTTTTTGATTTGGCATTCAAGGACGGCGTTTTTTAGAGTTTTGGTTTTTTCCAAAAGTTCGGGTTTACGGATGGAGTCTAAGTATTTTAAAGGCAATTCCACTTCGCCGACTTTAACTAATGAATAGGCTAATGCGTATTTGATCTCGTCGTCTTTATTTAATTCACTTCGTTGAATGACGGATTTTAAGGACGATATTAAATTGAATTTATTTGAATCAACGTAAGTCGCAATCTTTTGTTTTAGTTTTTGTTGGTCGTCTTGAACGTAACTGTTGAAGTACTGAGCTTTTTGTAAGCGGCCAATTTGGCGGTTGAGTTCTGCCGTGTGGTAGTAGTATTTTCCGTCAGTCAGTGAAGCTCTGGCAAACCCTTCTTCAGAGGCTTGTAATAAGCTTTTCTGAAAATACATTTGTGATAAGGATAAGTTTAAATCCATATGAGTGGGGTATGCAGATCGACCCATTTCTAAAACTGATAAGGATTCTTCTAAGTGCCCCTGTTGATGAAACAGTTCTGCAATATCTAGAAACTGCACGGGAGTGGCGTAAACATTTCCTGCAAGTTGATCAAGGGCATAAACTAAAGCTTCATGAATTAGTCCAAGCTTTAGTTTAAAAGCTATTTTTTCTCTGTATAAAACAAAGGACTTAAATTGATTTTGGCCTTCGGATAAAGTTAAGAAGGTATCTGGGTAAGATTTTATTTTGAATTCACAATTTGCCTTTTTTAAAAAATCGGACTCTAACATCAATTTTTGATCTGTTGCTGGAATCAAACCAGTTGAAACGGAACCAGAAGAATCTAAACCTGCGTATAAGGATTTATCGATCTGCTGATAAGACTGTGAACATTTTTTAAAATCTTTCACTTCAAAATAATTTCGACCTAAATAGACTTTTGAAGTTACATCTGAAGGATACAAATTAAATTCAGAAATAGATTTTTTCCAAAGTCCTTTGGCATAGTAAAGTTGTCCCAATAGTATATGATATCTAGAAGGATTGGACTTTTTAAGACGTTCAGATTTCAATTCACTTTCTGCAAGATCTAATTTTTGATCTCTAAGTAAAGCGGCGACAAGTTCATAGCCTTCAAGTTCATCATAAAACGGATCCATCACAGAGGCTTTCGCATCAGATAGAAAAAAACCAAAAATGAAAATTAACTTTATAATAATGTTCATAAGATCTCGTTTTATTCGTTTAACTTTTTTAAAAATTTTTGCATGTTAAAATTTTTGCACATAAAACATTTTGTATATAAAAATTTGCATGATCATAATTTTACTTTATTAAATAAATTTCCCTTTATTACTAATTCAACTCAAATTTAATTCTTTGTGATGTCCAAGCCGAGGTTAACTTCCCTTGAATCATTGCCGGTTCAAACTTCCAATTTTTTACAGATCTAATTGCAGATTGATCAAAAATCCCAGGAGGATCACTCTCTTCAACTTCCACACTAGAAACAAATCCTGTTTCAGACACCAGAATTTTTAAAGTTACAAATCCAGAAATATTTCGTTGTCTGGCTTCGGCCGGATAATCTAAAGATCCTTTGATTGATAATTTTGGTGCTCGATTTAAACTTGAGCGTTCATTTGCTAAGGATGAAGCGTCCGTTGCGAAACCACCACTGCCACCCACGGCAGGGCCTGATCCCCCGGACCCAAACGAAACACCAGATCCAAAATCTGGATTTGCAAAAGAATCAGGAGCAAGGCTAGACATCAGCGTCGAATCCATAGCTTGGGATTTTGGTGTTTGAGGTGGTTCTGGAGCCTCAAGTGTTTCAGCTAATTTTACTGTTGTAGGTTCAGGTGGAAGTTCAACTTCAGCTTTAAATATATCCTTAGGCGCTATCGCAATTAAGGTCGAAAGCCCTGTTATCAAACTTGCTAATACAAGTCCGAAAGAAATATATTTTGTGAATACGCTTAAAATGTTTTTCATTTAAACTCGAATCATCGCCATGAATAATCCCAACACCATCATCAACATCATACCTAAAAATAATATAGGACTTAGGTCAGCAAGCTTTTCTGTAAAGCCTCCAATTTTTTTGACTTCTGCGATTTCATTTAAAGAATCAAAAACATAAACACTGGAATGTAAAGATTCAGGTTTGTCGGTCTTTTGCAAAGCTTTAAGCATTCCTTTGCCGTCTGGTCCAAGAACAAAATATTCGCCTTTAGAAAATCCTATGGCAGCCGATTGGCCAATACGTGTGACGGTCCCGTCTACAAGCTTATCTTCAGCATTTAAAAATGAAGACGGAAAATCTTCTGTTTGATGTGACGTTTGTAAAATTTCTTTGGATTCTTTCACTAAACTTTCAAAATCTTGAAGCTTTAAATCTTCAGGAACTATCTGATCGTTTTTAATTGAAGCCGTTTTTCCAGACTCTGAATCAAAGTAAAGTCCGTTTTTAAATTCAGTTAAAGACGTGTGTGCTTTTTTATATACGGATTCCAAAGAGGATTCTCGTTTTTGTAAATCCTTTTTTCGTTTATCTAGAGTCATCAAATACTCATGGCTATCATCGTTTTCGGCACTTAACCAAACCACTTCTTTTTGAGCTTTAGTTATTTGTTGTTTTACGGCTGCGATCTTTTGATTTAAATTTTTTTCTAAGTTCTTTTTTTGTTCAGATAAAGCAGACTTTTGCGAAGCTAAATAAGTGTACTCTCGTTGGAAGGCTTCGGTAAGATCTTCCGCAGAGTTTGAAACTTTTATTGATGGAACGCTTTCTTCCGCTTTAGCTGAAGTCGTAGTCAAAATAAAACTTGTAAAGATCAATAAAGCAAATACGATCTGGCTTAAATTTAAAACCTTGATTTTTGAAGTCATAAACTTGCTCCTTCTTTTAAGGTGTTCTTTTCTGAATTAGAATTCATAGACGTCTCGATAGATTTTTTGGAAGCCTTGCTGGTTTTAGCCTCGTCATCTTCGCTCGAAAATCCCACGGCCGATTCCGAATTTAAATTGATGGGCAGCTGATACACTTGAGTGCTGTTTTTATCTTTTAAATTTTTAACCAAAGATAAAATCGAATCTTGCTCAGCGGATGTTTGAACATCCGTCCACTGCCATTCATTTTTATTCTTTTTAGCATGGTGAATTTTACCATCTGGAGTCACTGCAAAAAGTGCGGTCAAACCTAATCGGGCAACTTCGCATTTTCTTTTTTGACCTCTCAAATCTAAAGTCACGATTTGATATTCGTTTGTTTTAGATAACTTAAATTCGTTTTCTACAAAGTTCCACAAATCTGCCATGACGTATTCATTGGGTTCGTGATTTCTTTGTAGTCTAATTTTAAGCCCCTCTAAGTTCTTAAGCCTAGCTTCCCTTTCGAACGGAATAGATTTATTCACAAATACTTCAAAATCAGTGATCCAAGCTTGTAACATCTGTTGAGCCTTGGGATCAGACTTTGCGATGATGCGCACACGACCTTCAAGTCTTTTCAGCTTTTCATTGATTTGAAGCTTACGAAGTTTTTCTTTTTCAACCTGGGCATCGATGTCTGCTTTTCGCATTGATAGCTGATCTAACTCGGACTGTTTTTCTTTTTGAACTGACTCTAGCTCTTGGCTTAACACTTCAATTTCAGATCTGGTTTTAGTTAATTGGTTGACCAAGTTTTCCCACGAGCTGGATTGCGCTTGTAGAAAACAAAAGTTTAAACCTAATACAATAGATAAATTTGGTAGTAAGACCTTTAATTTTTTCATAAATTTTATCTCCCTTGAGCCACAGGATTGCCGATGGGCTTATCCGTCGTCACTGCAAAATTTTTAATTCCAGAGGACTTGATCCAATCCAAAACTTGTATGATTTGCCAATATGGTAAATCTCGATCTGCCACAACAACGGCTTGAACTTCTGCGTTTCGTTCAAACTCTTCTTTAGCGATACGCTTAGCCCCTTCTTCATCAACCTCTTCGTTGTTCAACATCACCATCCCTTCTTTACTGATCGCCACATTTAAGAGACTAGGGGTGGTTTCTTCAGCAGAGGCGGCTTCAGGTAAATCCACTTCAATACTTGGTTTTATCATCGCTGGAGCTGTCACCATAAAAATGATTAACACCACTAAAATGATATCAATCAAAGGCACCATGTTGATTTCAGAAATTGTTTCTGGACTTCCTCCGGATTTGGCGCCCATTTTATTTCCCCTTCATTTTAGCGTAAGCAAAAACCATATCTTTTGTGCCTTCAATACCAACGATGATTGCAGCCACTTGTTTTTGAAAATAGTTATAAGCCACGATATTTGGTATTGCGACCATTAGACCTGCAGCTGTTGCAATCAGTGCCGCAGAAATTCCCGCCATCACTGTTTGTTGACCAGCGTTTGTCGCGTGGGCCATATCATGAAAGGACTTCATAATTCCAAGCACTGTTCCAAATAAACCGATGTACGGTGCATTCGAACCTACGGTCGCTAAAAATGCCAATGATTTTTCGAGTTTAGGCTTTTGAAACTTAATGTAGCTGTCAAAAGTTTCTGAAAGTCCATTTAGACCATTTTGTTTAATGTGCTCAAAAGCGTAGTATAAAACGCGGCCTTCTAAAGAGTCCGGATCTAGATTGACGTCTTCAAGGTTACTGATCCTGACCGAAGACATTGCTTCTTCCAATTTCTTTCTTTGCTCAAGGCTGCGCTTGGCAATTTTTGAAAGGCTGATGTAGCGCTCGATGATGATGGCTAAACTTAAAAAAGTTAAAGCGATTAAAAGATATAAAACTGCGGCATCTGCATAATGGGCCACTGCAAATATTCTGTCTTTCATTTTTTTATCTCCGAAGCTTTTTACAAAGCTTTATTAAATTTAATTTATATTCTAAAAATCTATGTCTATCTCAAACTCATGTAACTCAACTGATATAATTCAATTTAAAGTGAATGCACTTAACACAATTTAATTATTATTCACTGAAGCCCCCAACAAATCATTCATAGCCTTAAGGACTCGTGTGTAATTCATTGATGTTGCTATCGACAATGGTGTTTGCCCTTCCCTATTTGGTAATTCTAAGTCTGTCGAAGTTAAACCAAAATCTTTATCTGCCCATCTTAGGATTTGAAGCACAGCCACTGATTTTATCTTTATGGCTTGAGTCAGCGGCGTTTCTCCGGTTTCTTCAAAAATAAAATTCGGATCGACTCCGGCTTCAAGATAGGTTTTTACTTCTGCAGAAACCTCTTCACCGTCAGCTAAAATTGCTGTGTAAAATTCATTTTGAAGTTGAATTTGTAAATTAGGATCTAAGATTAATTTGACTCTTTCTTTGTCGAGTTCAATCGCATAATCCAAAGCTGTCTTTCCGAGGCTATCCGCTAAACTAACATCAATGTCTTTTTGTAAAAGCCAATAAACGTAAATAGCTGAACCAGAAACTACTGCGTGAGTTAAGGGCGTTCTTCCGTTTTTTAACAACATTGAAAAATCAATTGCTTCAGTATCTGCTTCGTTAATCAAAGCCTGCACTTCATCTGTTTTGTTAAGATTTACGGCTTCTAAAAATCTATCCTGCCAAGTTAGTGCTGTGGCCCCGGACTCAGGAGTAACTTCCCGTGTGTATCCAAAATTTTCAACGTCATGCTTTCCACAACCTAAAAAATTTCCAAGTATTGAAATCGCTAAAATCAAATTGAACAAGATGGCGGAATTTTTTCTGAACATCACCCAAATATTCCAAGTTAGACATCTGATTTTAAGATTGGGGACCGAATTCATTTTTAACATTTAAAAAACTCCCCCGATGGAAATCCCAAAAGCTCGCCCGCGGCGAAGAGATCTTACAACTTCTGAATTTTGCGTCGCTTCTATCGCAGGGTCTATTAAATTTCGACCACGAAAACTTAGAGTCCAATTTTTATTGATTTTATGAGAGGCAACTAAATCCAGTTGACCTACGGGCTCTTCGTAAATATCAGGAATTCCATTCACACCCACTTCTGTTATTCTTTCGCCGATTAAGTTATATAAAAGAGTACCTGTAAAACCTAACAGTGGGCGGTCGTACTGAAGTTGCACATTCATGACGTAAGGGGATTGGCCCTGTAAAGGTCTTGAAGACGTTGTCTGCGCACTAGCTTCGGGATCAATTTCAATTTCTGATTTGATAAAACTCACATTTGAAAGAAATGTCCATCTTCGAAAATATCTAGAGATATGTCGTGCACCAATGCGGCCTTCAAACTCAATACCGTAGTTCGTTGCAGCCGATGCATTTCTAAAACTTTGAATGCGGTTAGGCCCTGCTAGAAAAACGGATTCAATAGGATTTTCGAAGTTTTTATAGAAAACACCAACCGATGCATATTCGTCGCTTGTAAAGTAATACTCCCAGCGATGATCTATGTTTGTGATCACTGTCCCCTTTAGGTTTGGATTTCCTGAAACAATATAACCTGTTTCGTCATCTGTGAACCCCACCGGAGTCATTTCACGAAAATCTGGTCGGGCCAAAGTTTCACTGTAAGTTAAACGACCGCGAATGGCAGAAGTAGGCTTCCACACAACCCCGTAGGCCGGAAGAATATTATCCATTCTAATTATCGATAATGAAGAGTCTTCAGTGGGATTTGTATAATTGAACGTTCTGACATTTTGATCGGAAGATTCGTGTCTTGCCCCGGCTTGAATCGACCATTTTTTAGATGGCGAAATTTCGGCCATGGCATACTGAGCATTAATAGTTTGCTGACCTGAATAATTATCAGCTTGATTTGAATTTGCAGAAATATTATTAAGTAAAAATCCGTCAGGACCTAAATTTTCCGTCGCGTAAGCATTAGAGGCTGAATCATAAGATGAGGAAGAATTTTTATTAATGAACATAAAACGGTTCATCGAAGAATCACGCTGCTTGTCTAAAGACAAAACTCCGATTTTTAATTTGATATTTTTTTGAATAGGAAAGGATAAGTTTAAAGCTCTCTCTTCTGTCACATCTGTAAGTGCTGCAAAAGAACGTCGTGTAGCATCGTTGATTAAAGATTGATTCCCACCAGACATGTCATAAGCAATTTCGCGGCGATCCAGGCTATCCCTAGTAGCGTCGGCTCCACCCCAGCGCCAATCTAAAATAACAGGAGTGTCGAAAACTTTTCCGACTTGATGTTCGCCTTTTAAATGTTGAGTCCACAGTTCACGCTCAACAAAATCCATGGTGATGTTGTCCGTTGGATTTCCGCTGTCATAGATTGTTCGACCCGCCTGAGCTAAATTGGTCGTGTTTCTTAAAATAAAAGTGTTGGCCGTGATTTTATGTTTTTTTGCGATCTCGATGCCTACGTCTAAACTTCCTGCCAAGCGTGTTTCGATTTCAGTATCTTCGGAAGTGCGACGATTTTCTTCATCAAGAACATTGCCATTTCCAACCACTAACGATCTAGATAATCGTGTCACCTGATTTGCTGATGGTCCGTAAAGTAAACTGCTTGAAGTTCCCAATTTTATTTGGTTGAACTTCCATCCATTCCCCATCGATACCGAAAAACCAGGCATAGCTTGGGACTCGGAACTAGCTAAGTTGTAACTGTTCGAAAGACTTCGGCTCATGTTTGTAAGTTCTTGTTCTGAAACTCCGTCACTGTAACCTATGGTGTTAATTTCTAAAGCTTTACCTTGTTGGATCGCACTTTTAATGGAATCTGGCATAGCCCGTGTGCCATCATCAACGCCTAACCAATCTAAACTTCCACTTTGACTTGTTAAACCATTATCCATGTTTTCATAAAGAGTAGACAAAGAAGATTTGAAAAAAAACTTTTCCGGTAAACTTTTCGTTTGAAGTTGAATAATCCCGCCACCAAATTCTGCAGGTAGGTCCGGGGAATAACTTTTTTGAACAACAACACTTTCCATGATGGTTGTTGGAAATAAATCTAAGGGAACAACTCTTCGTGAAGGTTCCGGGCTTGGAAGTGAAAACGAATTCATTTGAACACCAGAGTACCTTTCGCCCAATCCACGAACATAAACGTATTTTCCACCAACTAAAGTCAATCCTGTCACTCGACGTAATGATGCCGCAGCATCGCTATCACCTGCGCGAGTCATTTGCTCGGACCCTAAAACGTCTGTCACTGCAGAGCTTTGCTTTCTTACTTCTACAAGGGACGAAAGACTGCCTTTAATTTTTGGAGCTAAAATTACGACGTCATCTAATTGATTTTCGTCCTTCTTTTTTTGTTTTGAAATATTTTTTGTTAATTTTAAACCTTGAAGACCACCATTAGGATATTCATCTGAATTGATCGCCGCAATCGGTTTTGGAAGTTCTATTAGAATATTTTCATTTAAATTTACAATAACTTCTGATTCTTCGTCAGAGATCACTTTAACTTCAAATTTTTGACGAGTCCGAGGGATTTGAAACTCGTGTGTATTTAAGTCTTCATTTGGATTAAAAGGGAGTGAAAGATTAATGACTCCGTCAGAGTTGGTTTTCTTTACACCTTTAGGTGTAAGTACCTCGACATTTTTGATGGGAACACCATTTTTAAAAACGACAACTAACACTTTACCAGACTTGATTTTTAATTTGGTATCCTTCGCAAATAAAAAATTTGGATGGGCTGTAAAACCAATCCAAACATAAAAAGTTATAAGAAAAAAATTTAGATACATTTAAGTTTTCAACCTACATGCTTTACTTGATGGGTTAACTTATAGAGTTAACCTGATCAGTTCCGCTGATTAATTGATAGCCCATCCATCAGTCCATTTTTCCGCTTTAGTTCCGAAAGCTCCGATATAATCAACTTGTAAAAATTCAAACTCACCTGGGTAAATATCTTCTGGTGGTAATGAACCTGTTTTAACAGCAGGGCCTGATGCTGAAGGTGTAAAACCATCTGCTTCAAAAACTATAACACCGCTTTCTAAAACATAATTATTTTCTGTTTCCACAGAATTAAACCAGTCTGACACTGACCATAAATCTGCTGCATCTTCAGAAATTGCAACTTGGTTACAATTCAAAATTGTGTTTTGCATTACAAGACCTGTTTGTTCAACGCGGCCGTTAGCTACAACTCCAGCATTTAAAAAAGTTTCATCGCTATCGATGTTTAAACAGTTTTGGAAATTTCCAGAAACAACTGTATTATAAATTTGCGCACCAGTTCCATTACGTAGCATGATTCCAGTTAGTAACTTTGCGTTTGTACCTTTACCAACTATTGTAACGTTACTAATTGTAGGATTCGATCTTGGAGTTAATGCGTGATTGTCTTTAAAGTTATCCGCTTCAATCCCGTTTGGATCTTTTTCGCTAGCATTCTCTAAAGTGACATAGATAAATTGAGCAGCACCTGTCCAACCTCTATCCCAGTCAAAACCGTCGTCATCGTTGTCTGTTGAAACAACATATTTTAAGTTTACAGACCCACCAAATATTTCAACACCGTCGTCAGCACCTTTGTATGCTTGGATATGTTCTACCTTTGTTTTATTACCTACACCATAAAGTGTAATCGAATTTAATTCGTCATTTGTACTAAAAGTATATCCTGCATATTCAACGCGAAGAAATTCAATGGAACCAGAACTATCTTGTGAGTTTGGCCCACCGTATTTTGGAGCATTTTCAGCGGCAACACCCTCGATAAGTGCTTCGCAAAATCCTGAAGC
>JANODG010000150.1:0-1738 GCA_031412575.1 Bdellovibrionales bacterium | reverse complement strand
CAGCATTCGGAACCTGGCACCTTTTGGGGTTAGCCAGCGGATGACAGAAGTTCGAAGTCGTTGATTTCACGGGCCAAACTTTTCTTGATTGGTCCTTCTTGAAGGTTTGATAAATATTTTTATAAAATTGCACTGAGTTTTTATCTAGGAGGACTTTTAAGTTCTCGGCCAAAGCGTTAGCGACCATGGGACTGCCTGTGGCTAGCTCTTCGGCGATTCTTTGGTTGATGATGATCCTGTCAGATTCGGAACTGTTTGATTTTAAATATTCGATAGCATCAGGAATAAGTCTTGCGTTGTAGTGACTAATGTATTCATTCAAGATGACGTCGCGCCATTTGTCAGAATAGATTTGCTCTGCAAGTAATTTCTTTAAGACAGTTTCCTTCACATAACCATCAGAAACTTTTGCTGCTGACATCAAGACTCTTTCTTTTAAGCTTGTTGATAGAATATCAACTTTCTTAATGTGTTCATTCATAGCTTTGTAAATTTCAAGTTCGTAGGATCTTGGATCATCTTGAGGATAATCGCAGTCTTGGGACTTGATGCAATTGTTAAACCCAACCAAAGTTTTGATGTAGTCTTTTTCTACATTTACCGCTTCAGTCGATTCATCTGAAACTTTGTCATTTACATTTTGACTTGGTAAACGATTAGACACTTGTTTAACTTTGTTTACGTGTTGGTTTTTGTTCTTTATAGTCACGTCCTCCGCACTACTAGTAAATCTTTGCGAAAAATTGTAACCGAAGTATATAAGACCTGCTGCAATTATTATTAAAAGGAAGTCGAATTTTTTCATTATCTCACCTCAGTCCACACTTTCACATTAGGTGAAGGCGCTAATCTTCCAGAATATATATATCCAGTTAAACCTTTGTACTGAACTTTATAATAAACGTGTCTTTCATCTGTTCTGATAAGACGTTCTAAAACAGCAGGTCTTTCTGATGATGGAACTGTGATTTGCAGTGAGCCACCAGGAGTGCTACGCATATTAATGCCTGAGTTATTTTTAATATTTAGAACATCACCTTCTGAAGCAATGATTTTTATTAAACCTGTGCTATAAACTTTTTTAGTGTAACTTGCACTTGTACTTTCTGTTCCACTGTAAATGTAACCAATACCTTTGCTGGAAGAAATCAAGTAGTAGCTAATTTTTGTCATTTCATTTTTGTAAACGTCTAATACTTGATAAGATTGTTTAGACGGAACCGTTGAGATTAAATTTCCACCAGGAGTTTTTCTTAAGTTTATTGCTGTTTGAGTTTGAATAAAATCCCCGATAGCTACTGCACCTGTTGGCGCACATTTAAGATCTGGATTGATCATTCGAGTTGTCACTGACTGACTTGTTTTTGATTCTAAATCTACAAGTTGTTTATCCGCTGATATTCCAAATAAATCTTTTAAACACTGAGTGCCTAAATTAGATGGTAAACAGCTCATGAAAGAATTGTTCCATGTGCAATTTAAATTTTTACTTTTTAAATTATATAGCTCATCCACAGATAGCTGATAAATAGGAGTTGGAGGATTGGGAGTTACTGGAGGTGGTGTAGGTTCCTGGCTATCAAAACAACTTAAACCCCCACCTTGAACTAAACACGAAAAGTTGTATTTAAATGTAGGTTGGTTGACAACATGTTTTCGCCAACCCTGTTGATTAAAATGGTCAAAAAAATTCTTGTCGTTTTTGTACCAATTGAGGGAAGTGTACTACCAACGACAA
>JANODG010000149.1:0-1523 GCA_031412575.1 Bdellovibrionales bacterium | reverse complement strand
TTTTTGATATTAAAACCAAAGTAGTACGTCACAAGTGTCGAGATCTGTTCGTACTCAGGCATCACTTTTAACACACCTAACAAGGCTGATGGCAAAGTCATTAAGGCGTCGACTTGACCACCTTTAAATAAATTTAAAGCTGTTCCTTGCTCTTCGATTATTTTAGCAAGTACAAACTTTGTTTTAGCTTTGGCTTCAAAGTAAGTTTCATTGCGTTCAAAAACTAAGGCCTTGTCGTGATCCCAAGTTTTTAAATTGTATGGCCCAAGCGTTACAATATTTCCAGCTTCTGTCCATCGATCTCCATGTTTTACAATCACGTCGTTTCTAACTGGCCATGTTGAATGGTGAGTTAAAAGGTATGGAAAGTTAGAGGGCTCATTCAATTCAACTGTGATTTTTTGGCCTTCAATTTTTACACCCAGCTGGCTAAAATCTTTAACCGAACCGTTGTTGTAATTTTGTCCATTTTTAATTCCAAATAAAAAATAGGAATACACAGACGCTGTTGCTGGATTTAGAAGTCTTTCCCAACCATCAACCACGTGTTGAGGAGTCAAAGCCACACCATCAGACCAATTAACGTCTTTCCTTAAATTAAATTCCCAAGTCTTAGAATTATTCTTAGAGGTCCAACTTTCGGCCAAAGCAGGTTTTAAACCGACTTCGGCTTTAGAAAAATCATAACTGACTAAGCCATCCATTAAATTTTCTAAAATAAAAGATGACGCTGAGTCTGACGACTTACTCCAATCCAAAGTTGGCGGCTCAGTCGCAATGATCAACTTCACCGTATCTTTCGGATCTAACCCATAGTCATTGGTCGACAACTTCTTCGTACAACCCGAAAAAAGAAAAGAACTAAAAATCAAAACAAAAAAAGAATTTAAAACAAAAGTCTTAGAAAAAAATGAAAAACGCAGTTGAGTCATTTAAAAAATTCCTTATGTTCAAGGCCAACAAAATTGAAAATCAAACCAGATACTTAAAACACTAATTTAAGACTAGGAACTTACCAGTTGATGCCCAAAGTCGGATATTCAACCCGCGTTAAAATGTAAGACAAATTAATAGAACGGAATGCCAAATTTTCCAGCACGAACACTACCGCGAACACCATCAATGACCGGTCGAGTTGATGAGCCCCGGAGGTATGAATTTGGATTCATGATCGCTGGGATCGAAAACCATAGGAGTTTTTTACTATTGGTTCTTAAATAATTTTTCGAAGTAATCATTAATGTTTTTTACTTCAGGTTTACCATTGGTAAAAGAGGTCAGACTTCTTAAAAGAACTTTTCTTTCTAAATTTGAAAGGCCATCATAAACTTTTTGTACAGCTGAGCCAAGAGTTTCGTGATCTGTTTTATAAATCGAATCCATCGCTTTTTTGGCTATGATTGATTCAATATCTATATTTATAAATTTTAAAATTCTACAAAAAGCATTACATGTCAGATTGGATTCGATTTATAAAACAGATCACGAAACTCTTGGCTCAGCTGTACAAAAAGTTTATGATG
>JANODG010000148.1:0-24034 GCA_031412575.1 Bdellovibrionales bacterium | reverse complement strand
TTAATAAAAAATAAACCTGCCAAAAATATAATAACCGCTGCGCTTTTTTTTAGGAAAGATAAATTCATAGTTTACATACCTCTTTGATTTGTGCTTTCAAAAATTTTATCAGCCGATTTGGCTACAAAGCCTTGATACATTTTGCCATTAGCTAAAGGATATCGTTTGGCGAATTCATAATAACATGATGGCACTTTAAAAACGCCGTCGGCAAACTTAATTTCTTTTTCATAAGCCATTGTCGAACTTTGTTCTAAATAATCTTCCGGAGTTCCTTTAACTAGGCCTCCACTTTCATTCATCTTAAAACCATGTTTGATTAAGAAAGAATTTAGGTCGCTAACTTCTTTGAAGGCTTTTAAATTATTGATGTTCACCGTGAAATGATTGGCGCAAAAACCATAAGCATAAAACCAAGCTGCATATTCACTTTCTTTATAAAGCGCTTGATAAGTTTTATGATCCGCTTTCCAAAGTCGACCAGCTAAACATAAATACTGATCATCAAATGTCGTTGACGGAATTTGATCGACAATTTGATTTAGGGTCTTTTGAAGTTCTTTTGAAAATTTATCCGTTAATAATTCGCTGATGAAAATTTTTGGCAATTCAGGATTTTTTTCGTTTTCTAAATGAATGGCATAAAGCTTTTTAACTTCAAAATGGTAATCCGAAACTTCTATGTAACCATATTCTTTAAAAAACTTAGCTAAAGATTCGATGCCAAGTTTAGGATGTTTTAAAGTCCGATAAGCAATGTGATCATTATAAACTTCATCACCCTGCTTTTTTAACAACTGATGTATCTTTGAAGCTTCGGGATTAAGTTCTGTGTATTGATTCCATATTTTTTCAAAAAAATTTTCGACACTCATCCGTCCAATCCTTCGTTTTATATTTAAAGCCGACACATAAACTTTTTACTAAAAAAAATTTAAGTCCTTACAGATCAACAAGTTTTCTAACAGCTGTAAATTTAGAGAATCTTTCGATTTGCTTTAACCAAAGTTTATCTAAAGTCTCGTCTAAAAGTCCATCTGGACCTAGTCCGTTCCACACATTGGTCATAAAGATTCTTTCGGGGAAGATATAGGCGTTTCTGTAACCAAAGACTTGCTGTAAATGCTCGACTGGACGCAGACCACCAAACTTTCCACCCAAGCCTACAAAAGCCACTGGACGGTTTTCAAAAGTTTTTGGGTATTCCCAAAAATCTATAAAATATTTTAAAATACCAGGCATTGAACCGTTGTATTCTGGACAAACGATATAAAATCCATCGCTGTCATTTAAAGACTTTATCACTTTCGAAATCGCGTCGGGCATCTTGTCGGTAGCCCCGTAAAGTGATCCATTAAGTTCCGAAAGTGGTAACTTTTCAAGTTCCACAAGTTCAGTTTCAACTTTTAAAGCACTAAATCTTTTCTGGGCGATCTTTGCCACTTTTAAAGAATTTGAATTTACTCTGTTGGTTCCGACAATAATGTGTATCATATAATTCCTAATTTAAAATCTAAGTTAAAATTTAAGTTTAATTTGTTGAAGCTAAATTTGTTAAGGTTAAATTGATTAAGGTTATTTTGACATAAGTTCAATGTACATTAGCTCTTTTACGCTTAGGCCAATACGCATAAAACGTCATGTGCCAGACTAATTGAATAGGAACCAATTTTAAAGCTGAAAGCCTAAATAAATAAAGTTATCATTTTTAAGATCAGCACTCGCCCAATCGAGCATTATAATTTTATAACCTAAATGAAGACTAAATGAGCGTGCTTTGGACAAAACGATAGAAAAATCTAAAGTGGGTGCATCAAGATCATTACTTACAAAGCGGTAACCCGGTCCTAAATACGTTCCAATTAAGTACTGACTAGAAATTTGAAATTGACGCTTAAGCTTTAAATCTAAATCTAGTCCGTAGAAGTCATCAACGTTTTCAAAAACTCGGCGAAAACCATGCAATTGTAAAACTAGTGGCGCTTGCACAAAATGGAGAGCACCACCTAAATGCACTTCGGTGTAGTTGTTGTCTTCATATTGACCCACGCCTATTAGCACTGAGGGTCTGAATACTATTTCAGCAGATGCATCGTGATTTCTGACAAACGCTAAGAGCAGAAAAACAATTAACGAAATTATAGGAGTGATTTTATTTGAAACCTTAAAATTCATTTAAAAAGCTTAGCATAGAATGCTTTAAAAATGAAACCTTAGGATCAATCAGTAATTTAACGAATAGACGCAGTTTTTTTTGTTGTAGCTAATAAGATTTTTTCTTTTTTTTCTTAGTCTTAAAAGTAATTGCTTTAAGCGGTTATCCAAACTTTCTGAATCACCATTTCCGTAAAGGCTGTGAATTAGAAACTGTTTATCTTTAGGACTTGCTGTTAATAATTGAATAATTTTTTGCTCGTCACCTGACAGGCTATTTTGGGGCTCTGATGAATTTATCATTTGTTTTAATTCAGTAATTTTATCTTTTAATTCTTCGAAATTAAAAGTTTCGACAAGCTTTAAGTGTTCATTTGCCAGATTTATATTTTTAGCCTGGATGGATAGTTTTATTCCTATAAGTAAAACGGAACAAAAATTAAATGACCCAAAACAATGCTTCTTTGCTAGTTCAATGGCTTTTATAGCCTCTTCATGGGCAAGCTCTATACAGCCTAGTTGTTCGTATTCATGAGCCAGACTAGAAAGAGCTGCGATTTCTGTGTTGTGATCTTCGCAATCTTTAGCCATTTGGATGGTATCCACTAAATTGCAAATACGAAGGGACGAGGAAGATTTATGGTTTAAAGCTACAATCGCGTTATATTTTAAGGTGCAGGATTTCTTTTTCATTCCAAGTTCGTTAGCTAACTGACTTGCGCTTATATTTTTTTGATAACTTAAATCTGCATTTCCATTTAAATCACTTAAAATGGCTTCGACGGCAAGAAGCTCGACTAAAAGTGTTTTTTCAATAAGGTCTAAGTTTTTGTTTATAAAATTGTCCGAGAAACTTAAATCCTTGAAGTCATTGATCTCTTTATTTTTCTCGCGGATTAAGATCCTTATTTTTATAATTTCACGACATAATAGCGAATACTTTAATTGTAAATTTTCGGCCTCGAAGTAATTATAGGATAAATAAAGTCCGTCAATGTCATTTAAAAAATAAGATCTTCTAGCGTTTTTAAAATGACTTAAAAATTCATTCGATGGAGTGTCGATTGCGCTAAGTTCTGAAGACGAAGACTCGACAATTTTTTTTAAGAGCTCGATCATTTCGGCTCCTTAAGTTCAAAAAGTTGTGTGTTTTGATTTATCAGTTTTAATCGAAATGAATTGGCATTTTGTAATTCAGAATTAAAATATAAAATTCCAGCTAATTCCAAAATAGCCAAATCCCCAGAAAGTGTTTGTGTTTCTAAAACAGAAACATAGCCTGATTCCTGCCACTGGCCATTAAATCCTAAAAATAAAAAATTGTTATTAGGCAAAATGTAAAATTCAATGGTGTCGGAAGACCACTTAATTTGAACTTTCAGTTTGTCAGCTTCATCTATGTACTGAACTTCGATTTGTCCCAAGGACGGGACTTGGCTGATATTAGAATATATCTTCGCTGAGCCATCACGAAGATTCTCTTTTAGAATATCTTTAAAACCATTCGTGTGTGCATAGGTGTAAAACGCCACTTTACTTAAATCATAACTTTGTAGATTCACACACGATTGGCAGTTGAACTTAGAAGTTAATTGAAGTGATTCAATCACCGGCGGTAAAATGAGTGTTTGACCATCCACATCCAATGTCGCAAAAAGCATGAGCTCTTCTTCTAAAGTTTGACGAAATTTTATGACTAAAGATTTCGATTTTTTGGGATTGACAGAATACGCACTTCCTGTGTCTGATCTGGCCCACAACTGCGTACCCGTATCTGATCTGATCCATTCGGAAGCTGCATCTAAGGTAGGTTCCGTTTCTACGGCTGGGGCTTGATCTTCAAATAAAATAAATTCAGTATAAGCCATTTCACGAATCAGTTGACCATCGTTTAAGTAAAGATAGACCTGTGGAAATGTGTGCCATCGGTGTAAAGTTTGTGTGTATTGGCCTAGGAAAGTATTTAATAACCCCTGGCTAAGCTCTACAGGACTGGCCCACCCAAAATTCGCATAAGCGTCCGTGCTGTCAGACTGTGTAGAAGATTTGTAAATGCCAGATACAACTAATTGATCTAAACTTTGATCATAAGTCATCACCGGCGAACCGCTATAACCACTGTCTAGACTTAGCGGAATGCTATATTCGCCAGGAACTTCAGAGAGCGAATAGTATTCTTGCACATAAGACTGCAGGTTATTTTTTAATTCTTCAACCTGATAGAGATCCGTCGGTTCAGTTGAATTTTGAGGGATGTAGGGTACGGCGTAAGTTTGACCTGCACTTATAAAGTTCGTGTTTATACTTTCATTCACTATGATTTTTGCAGCAGGTTGCAAACCCTCACTCACATCAGAGGAAACTTTAAAACCACCTTGGGCAGAGTCAAAAACTAGTTCGGGGCCCACGTATTTTGCGAAAGGCTCTATGTCGTCTAAAATTTGCCCTTGCTCGGTGCTTGCGGCGCAGCCCCCACCTTCAGAAAACAACTGTCCGTTAAGGGCGTTCGTAACATTACTTAAATCAATATCATGCGCCGCAAATTCAGCATTAAAAAAGTCCACAGTGTCTTTAGTGCAAACAACGACAGAAGCCGAATCATGAACCACGTCTGAAATCATCCCCATCGCATAAATTTGATTTTCATTGCTGGGGTTAAAGATTTTAAAGTTATCCAACCGTTCGGTATAAATCCCACCGAAAACTAAATGTGCTGCAGTTAAAACTAATTTTAAATTCACAGTTTTGTTGGTGACGTGGGAGCGAATGGGATATTCCACGATAAATCCACGGCCTTGGTAAGTGACTGATGAACTGGGATTAGCAACGTCTTGATATTGGGTCTGAACTTTGACAATACCCGTCTGTGCTAAAGCGACTGGACCCGTTGATAGAACAAAGCAAATACCTATGAAAACCTTAAATTTTAAAACGCATTTTTTCATTCCAAATACGTATCATTCTTAAAGGCGACTGCTAAATGAATTGGTCCAGGAATGTAAAAAGTCTTTGTCGTCAAAAAATTTGACGGATGTAAAGTTTACTTTGCTAACCGATCCTCACTTAAACTTTATCTGACAAACCCATATCCAAATAGAAGATAACCAATAACTGGTTTTTATTTATAAAAAGGAGATTTTATGAAAAAGCATTTATTATTAGCCCTTATGGGTTTGACAAGTTTTCTGCCGGTAGCACAAAGCCAAGATACAGTCCCTGAAGCCATCTGTCTGACCGTAGCATATGAAATGGGCTACTCGGAAGCCATGGCTGTATTGCAGGTTCAGACAAGTGTCATTGAAATGATTTACGGGGACGATGACTATGAAAGCGGGAATTACAACTTAGTGCCGATGGCAGAAGCTGTAAAATCTTACGGTTCCATTCCAGGATTAGATCAATTAGGTGACACTCACTTTGAAGTGTCAGCAGAAGCCATCGCAAAGACTTTTTTTCGCTATTTAGAGAAGAACGCACTAGCTCTGGATTCCTTTAGCACTTCTTCGATATCTGTAAACAACGAAGGTTACGGGGTCAGTCTTAGTTTTGTTGCCAGCACTCTTAAGGGACGCCAAAAACTTGTGACACTTTCGTACGATACCTTTTTAAGTTACGATACGTGCTTTGGTGAGGGTTACATCCCAAGTCCAACAGGTATTATGGCTTCCAGAAATGATTTAAATCAAATTGAAGTTAAACTCACAAAGAAAGCATATAGACAATAATTTAGAAATTATATTTTAAGCCGGCCATAAAAGACTGGCTTAAAAAATTCTATTTTCCTCGAAAATAATTTAAACCTGTAAGCAGGCGTGTTGGTATTTGTATTTCCTGCTTCCAAATCAATCAGCATAGGAATCCAAAAAGTAGGTTTGTTTCTTATTTATATCTACTTAAAATTATGTAGAAATAAAGTATTAACAAAAATACCAATTATAAAACTATATAAATAAACTTTTATAAAAAATTTTATATTTTTATCCTTTAATTGACTGTCTTTAGTCATTAATAAATTTATAAATATATTGACAAAAAATAACAACCCAAAAATAGAAAATGATAATGCAATTTCTTTGAAATATAATGAATTCTGAAAACCATATGTAAATTTATTAGACTCGAATATTTGTTTCTCTTTAGAAAAGAGAAACATCTGAAATAAAATTAATAAAAAAGAAATAATTAAAAAAATATATTTTTCATTATTTTTTTTACTCAAAACGTATCTGGCGTAAAACAGATATACGCCAGCGCAAACGAACCCATTAACAATAGTAAGGATTATGAAATTTAAAAAATTATTCATCATCATGGCTGATCTACCTTGAATGCGTCTTGAAGATTTATTTTTGGATCATTTACTTTTTCCATACCAGTTTCAATTATTCCATCCATAGCTAATGTAGTTCCGACACATACTAACGCAGCCCCACCGACTGCTGTGCCTAAACCACCACTTCCAACTATAACCGCAACACCCACACCAGCAATAACTTTTACTGGTCCCGTTGATTTTAAACCAGAGGGGTCAACAAAGTTCACAGGGTCCTGAAGCACATGATGCTGTCTGAAAACTTAAGTATAAAAAAGATTTTAGATAATTTTTCATTAAATTTTTATTTTTTCTGAAAAACTTGATCAGAATTTTTGATTTTCTAAAATTATTTTCTTATTTAGCTCCGAAGTTTTTATATTCTCCCATTTTGTTTTAAGTTCATTTTTTTAAAATTACTTCTTTGTCATTACAACAACTACACTGCTGCATATTCTAACTTAATCCATCTTTTAATATTAACCATTGATGCCGTAAAAATACACTGAAGCCTTACTTTCTTAAGACCTCTAAATCGAGTCCTTGTTAATCCATGAAAACGCTTCATCTCTGAAAACTTTCCTTCGATGGGCTGTCTTAACTTCATATCTTTTTTAAAATAATCGGTTCTATTATAAATTTCGGACTGGTTGGTCTGCTCTTGCCAGTCGAAAATCTTAACCGTTCTTCTACCTTCTTTAGCATTGGTACATTTAGGTTTTAGTTCACAAACTTTACATGAGGTCATCGGAAAGTGATAACTTAAACTTTGTTTTTGACTGTCGTAATAGTGTGGGTCAGCTACAACGCCTTTTGGACAAGTTAGCGTATTATCTTGTCTATTAATTTTAAAATCTGCCTTTGGAAAAACTGCCAATGTGTTTGGATTTTTTTGTCTAAATGGAGATATGATTTCAACTCCCAAATCTTTAGCTTGTTTCCTCCAAATACCGTCACCATAAGCCGTGTCACCAATTAATTTTTCAGGAACCAAATTATGTTTTTCTTTTTGTTCTTTTAGCAAACCGATAGTTTGCTCGCCATCTCTTCTATTGCCTGACATTACATCTACATTTGTAATAAAATAATTTTTTACTTCTTGGGTAATATTAGTTTTATAACCGAAGAACTTTTTAAACTTAGTTTTTGCGCCTGCTTTTGCATCAATATCTATTGGCGAAATTATTCTATTAATTGGCTTTTTTTTGTAATCTAATTCTTTTGCACTATCCGCTTCAATATTTTCTCTTAAGATAGTTTTTAAAGTATTTATTGATTCTTTGTAATATAAATTACTTTCAAGATCTGTTGTTGATACAAGAAGTTCTTTTGCGTCGTTAACATATCTAACCAGTCGTTCAGCTCTTTTTTCAATATCAAATCTTCCAGGTCCATCATCATTTATTCTTGTTGAACTGTAATCTTCGTCATTAAATTTTAAATCTAATTTTTGAAATCTTTCCGGGTTATTGCTCTTAAGCTTCTTTAAAACCTCAAAGGTTGCCTTCTTTACCATTCCAACCATGTTCGGAATCGCAATATCTGCAATCACATGGGTTGCATCAATTCTTTGAATCTCATGTTTTGCTATAAGCTTATTTTCAATAAGTTTTGAAACTATCTGGTCAAAAATCTCTTTTTCTTTTCCAGACTTTAACAGCCTTGTTCTAAAATCACCTAATGATGAGTGATCAAAGGCACGTTCGTCGATTCTTAAACCTAAAGCAAATTTTACCTCTAAATCAAATTGACAAGCTCTTTCTAATTCTCGATCTGACAAATTCATGTGGTATTGCAAGAGCATCGCTTTTGCCAAAAGCGATGGAGATATTGGCGGTCTTCCGTTGCTTCCACAATAAATGTCTTGAAACATCTCATCTGTAATTAATGGACTAATTAAATTTCTGAATCTTCTAAAAAAACTATTTTCCGGAATCAGATCTTCGCAGTAGTAATCCGAGTCCAAAAAAGTTTTTTGATTTATATTTTTTTTGTTCATGCACTAATTATGTAAAGATTTAGGTGGTGTTGCAAGAATCATAAGCTTTTCTTTATAGCAAATTCGTACAGTTGTTACAAAAATAACAACTGTTATAAAAATAAGTAAGTATTGAATTATCTTCTTTTTATTCATCAATTAACTCCGATTAACCTAATTTTAAGATTTGTATCATTACTTGGTGTGTTCGTCGGATCGCATTTTTTAATTTTAGGATCAAACTTTTGTTTGAAATTTTCAAATTCAATATTTTTTATAACTCTATAACTAGGATCAGTAATATAGTCGTACACTGCAAAACCACCCTGAACACCTATGTATGATCCGATGGCAAATAAAACGGGAACGGCCCACAAACCATTTGCATCAATAAAATTTACAGGATCTGAAAAACTATAACCATATAAATTAGTTTCGATCATAGGTTTTCCGACAGTACCAACATACCCATACAAATTCATATCTCCACCATTAAATCTTATCGGATCTTTACTTGTCCATCTACCCGTCTCCGCATCATAATCCCTTGCACCAAACTTAACTAATCCTGTATCTGGATCTAATATTCCGCCTGCAAATCCGTAAGGCTGAAATCCTGGGTTTGTGTCTGAAATTATCTTTCCAAATTCTGTGTACTCTGTGGCTTGATCTACGGTGCCTGTTAATGCATTCACTATTAATCTTGGGGAACCTAAATGATCTTTTATAAAAATATAATTGGTGCCGCTTGCTCGCATGTAATCTGGAGTGTTTACGTTTGTAACACCGACGAATTCTTTTTGGATTGCTCTTGCGCTATCTAGAACACCCGCAATTCTGTAATTTCCATCATACTGGTAGCGACTAAGTATAATGCTTCCGTTTAGGATACGGTTCGTTCTTCTAAACAATCCATCAAGTAAATAGGTGATGACATTGGAATTAGGTAGCATTGAAGATTTTAAGTTTCCTAGCGCATCATACGTGAACGAGATTTCTGTTGTAGGTGTTAATTCAATTTTTGTAAGTTCACCATTTTCGTTGTATTCGTAATTTTTTGAGTTGTAAGTTAATATGCGGTCTTGGTTATCAAATGTTGACGTGAATGCAACACCCGCATGTGTTCCACTGGTGCGGTTACTGTTTGAATCATAAGTGTAAGAGCTGTAACTTGAGCCATTTTTTGTAACTGTCGTTAAGCGACCTGCCGTATCATAAGCATAAACATAAGTTGATGTTACGCTACCCACTGTTTCTGACTTAGCCGAAATACGACCCATAATATCCCGAGTTAAAGTGTATTGATAAAGTATCGTCGCTGTTGGTGTGTATTCGGCTTCGTATGAAATCAAATCACCATATGTGTCATAACCATGCCTTACGACAACATTATTTAGGGTTAAATTTGAAAGCCTGCCCGATGGATAGCTGTAACTTAAGTTCATATTACCCACAGCTGTTGGCATATCATCACTGTTATAAGTGTAATTAAAAGTTGTTCCATTACTTGCACCACGAACTTGATGTGAAGATCTTCTGTGTTTTGAGTCATAGCCGTAATCAGCTCTATGCTGAATCAAATTACCAGTGTTTGCATAAAATCTATCCGAAGATATTTGATCACCGTAATAATTAAATTGGTTATAGTAACCTTCAGGAATTTCTACATATCTTAATTGATCCCTGTCAGTGTAAGTGATCGAGTAAAGGTCAGCGCCAAGATACAACTGATCCAAAAACCCAGTTGTTAAACTGTAAGAATAGTATGCAGTTTGACCGTCAGGTCTAAGAACTAGTGAAAGCCTTTTATCTAAATCATATGAATACTCAGTATTCTTGTTTAATAATCCAGATAAAGCTGGGGGCAAATATTTTTCTAATTTTTCCATGACATTATATAAAAAAGAGTGCTTCGGTCTGCCCGGTGGTGTGATACCAGTAATGTTACCAACATCATCGTATTCATAAGACATCACTCTTGAATCCGGGAAAGTGACTTGCGTTACCCTACCTGCAAGATCATAAGCGTATTGTGTTTCTTCGTTTCTGGCGTTTTTAATTTCTTCTAAATAACCATTAAGGTTGTACGTATATTCAATTCGTTTTTTATTGTCTTGCTCGATGGCCGCAATTCTTCCGTCAGCGTCGTAATCTGTAGTCCAACTTTTATCATTGCCTTGTTTTGTGCTTACGACTCTTTCGTTATTATCAAATGTAACGTAGTTTATCTCGCCCTCAGGGCTTGTATTTGTGAATGTTTTGTTTGCCAAGGTAAATAACGAAGTCCATGTTGCGCCATTAGTAGTACTCGTATTTGTAAGCGTAGTGTAATTAAACGGATCAACAAAACCTGATACGTTTTGTGCATAAGTTGTAAGGCGATTTACACCACCCATTCTTATGGTTTCATCAGCAGGAACTTTTAAATTTAATCCGAATCTTACATCCGGCATAGAATTCACTCTCTGCACTTTCATCACCGAACTGCTAATCGTTCCGTTTTTCTGCGCACTTTCAGTATAATCAGTTAGAAAACCAGAGGGACTTATTTCCCGTCTTCGGTAAGCGTCAAAACCTTCAGCAAAAATTTGATGGGTCGTTGTAACACCTGTTTCTGAAGTCACTGCGTACTGAGTTCCGTTTGGCAAATCACTTTTTGATATCGTCCATGATGAACCCGAAATATTTTCGTCTTTGATTAGCTTGCCATTAACATCATAAGTAAATGTACTATAATTGCCATTTGGGTTTGTAAATTTCTGTAATAATTCTGTCCCTAACTTGTATTCGAATTCGTAAGCGTCATTGTTCGGATTTGTTATCGTTTGAACTAAACCGGCAGCGTTGACAGTAATATCTGTTACTTGTCCGTATGGAGCCTCAATGCCAATAAGTATTCCACCTAAATTTCTTAGAATATTTGTAGTTTTGCTGTAGGCATCAACAATCGACTGTAATTTATTGTTAGAATCGTAGTTGAAGGTATATTTTGTTGAACCGACCAAAGCATTTAACGTTGATAGGTGTTTCCCATTTGTATCAAAAATGTAAACTTCACTACCATCTGGATTTACAACAGATAAGTTACCCGAAGATAATACTTCGTATGGAATTGAAGTTGATGTTCCATAACCGTAATAAATTCTTTGTTTGATGCTATCATAATAGTGTTGGCTTGAAATTGTGATCATTTCGGGAGCGAAAAATGAGTTTTTAGTTAAGCTGGCTAAAGCTAAATATTCAGCGGCAAATTCGGACGAATAAAATAATGAAAATTCTGACCCAACTAAATTAACAACTTCACCCACAGATGAATTATCGATTCTTAAAATAGAACCTGCATTTGTAGCCGCACATTGTGGTGGATCTTTTGAAGGATCACCTATAATTACGGTTATTGTTACCTCTGATTCGTAATCGACATTTGGAACATCTTCAACATCTGGATCTGCAAAACCTGTTAATCTAACTGTGGCTTGATAAGCGCCAGGAATAGAAGTGTTACCAATAGTTAATGCATACGAACATTCGTCACCAAATCTACCACTGAAGCCACTACAATCCTCGGCGCCTAATTGAAAAACCGTAGATCCTACAATACTTAATCCCGTGTGATTATAAGTGGCATTTTCGATGGGAACAATAAATCCCGAGGATCTTACAATCGAAGCATTTGGTCTAACTGTTCCATAGTCAGCACTACCTACAATAACGCCAAAAGCATTTTTAATTTGCTTTTCATTTGTAGAAACAGGTGGAAGAAATGTTTTTTCATCTAAAGAATACGACTTTGATATAAAAGCATTTACTAAAAGAAATAATAAAATGACCCATTTTGATTTTCTAATCATTGATCCCCCAAATTGATTTTGTTTTAGGTCATCTTAGAAATCTGAATTTAATTCTACAAATTTTGTTTTTTTTGTTTTAATTTTCTGGACCCATTTATTATTGAAAATGATATTGGTGTAACCTAATCTTAACGTAATCTTAAATTTTTAATAAAATTTTAAGATTTCATTAAGATTAATTTATTGTATTTTAAATTATTTAAAAAATTTTTATTCGAATATTTCTTTAGAAGGATCGTATTAAAAATTATATTTTAAGCCGGCCATAAAAGACTGGCTTAAAAATTCAAGCCTTGAGTTAAACCCAGTGGCAAGTGCTACATCTGATTCTCTGTATTCTAAAGAATAATCAAAAATAAATGATAGATTTTGGGTGTATGATTTTGCTATTGAAAGTCGTCCTGAATACCACAATATAGAATCAAAATCTTCGACATCAGATAAAGAAATAGGAATCTGATATGCTAATCTAGTGTTTAATTTCCATTCTTTTAAAAAAGAATAATCAAATTCTAAACCTGCACCGACCGACAAATGATTGTAATTAACAATGTTTGCGGTCAATATTCCGGTTCTAAAAATTCCGCCGTGTGAATGCGAATTTATTCCTAAAACTGTTTTAACTTTATATTTGCTGTAATTGTAAAAAGAATATTTAGCATCAAGGTTTAAAGTTAAGTTTGAAAAATCAACCTTGTCCCCTTCTTGAAAATCGATGCTGCTACCACCTTCTTTTAAAGACGAGGACAGATAGTAAAAGCTTAGGCCAAAAGAAATTGGATTTGTATACTGATATTCTAAATTTAAACCTAAACCCAAAAAATTTAATCTTTCAGACTGAAATGGTAGGCCTTCATCATAATACTGTGAATCTCCATTAGGTCCAAAAAAACCAGAGATAGAAAAAGGTTTTTCGATTTTTGGTTTAATTACTTTTGTAGTGATTAAACTTTTAGATTTTTTGGGTGCCATGACTTCTTCAACTTCAACTGCTTTCGGTTCAGCTGATTCTATTTCTGCCGCAGGTTCTTCGGCCGTTGCCAATTTACGCGGCTCTTCAACTGGTTTTTTAACTTCACTTGCAATTTTATTTTGTCTAAGCAAATTCGTAAAATCGTCTTCGAAACTTTGAACTTCATTTTTTGAAGCTATATCAAAATCAACTTTGCTATTTTCGCTTTTTATTAATCTTAAGTATCTGTTGCCTTTTAATTCTTTCATCAACTGAGCAAGTTGGAGGTCATTGATATCTACAAAAGACGCCACAACTCTTCTGTTTTTTCGGCGACTGGATTCATTTGCGTTTGATGAAATCGGTGCTCTTTCTCCGTAACCTTTCGCTTTTACAAACGTGGGATCTACACCATATCTAGACAAGATCAACTTGACTGATTTTGCGCGGGCCTGAGAAAGCTCATCGTTGACTTCGTTGGTACCCAGTGAACAAGTGTGTCCTGCCACAAAGATTTCTGTCGCCTTAATATTTTTGTAGACGCGAGCTAATTCTTCAACTGAAGGGTAGTCTTTATAATAAACTGTCGATAATGATTTACCAAATTCTACGATCTCGACATGCGCTGTTTTTCCAAGCGCCAATGTCGAATGTAATATTATAAAAATTGGTAGGATTAAAAATTTCATTCTATTATTTTTTAGCCTTTAAGATTAAGGATTTTAATTCTGACATTTCTGTTTTTATAGCTTCCAAATCAGACTCTAATTTTTCAATTTTGACATTATTACTTTCGATGATTTCTTGCTGTTCAATTAAGGCTTTAGTCAAATATAGGGGAAGCTGTTGGTATCTGACTTTATAAAGCCCACCTTCTTCTTTTGTGACAAGTTCAGGAAACACATTAAGCAAGTCTTGCGCGACAAGACCGAGCTCCTCTTGATTTCCAAAACGCATGTCTGGAAAATCTTCACTGCGCCATTGGTAAAACTTAGGTTTGATCTGCGTGATTTTATCTAAAACAGAACCTAGATCTCTAAAGTTTTTCTTTAAACGTTCATCCGAAGTGCACGTTCCGATGATGGTGCCCCCCCCAAAATCTCTAAGGCAACCGTTAACACCTGCGTTTCCAACACGAATGTCCCCAAACACTTGAAGCCTGTCGGCTGGATTTATTATACCTATTCCAATATTTCCGTTCGAATTTAAAATGGACATTCTTTCGGTGGGTGCAGCAACGTTGGCCCCTGTCCAAAAGCTCATGCGCGAGCCACCAGTCCTGTTTCCATCAGATGAAAAAGTAATAGCCTGGGAATGGTTGAATCCCCCAGTGATCCCAGCTCTTGCTAAAGAGTCAGTGCCAACATTGTAAGAAACATTCGTTCCCAAAATATTAAAATACCATCCCAAGGTGCTGTTGTTATTTCTTCCACCGTTTGCAAGTGATAGGCCCATGACATTTCCATCACCGCTCACACCGAAGCTGTTTACTAAAAGACCTGAACTTGTACCTTGACCTGGACCAAAGTTAGCATTTCCGGCATTGGCTCCTCGAACTTCAAATCTTTGAATGGGAGCTACCGGGGATGTTCCTACTCCGATGTTTCCTGTTGTACCATTGAACAAAAGTCGAGTTGTTCCGGCAGTGTTGTCAAAAAAGTTTAAGTCATTGTTCACATCTTTATTTATGGACCAATGTTTATTTATATCTTGAAGAGAAATTCCCACGCTAGATGAAGCTGCTGCATTGAAGCTAAGATTGTTTGGGTTTAGCGTAACCAAAGACCCAGCTGGATTTCTGACGCCGATTGAAGTTTGAACTTCCAAATTTGAGGTCGGAGCCACCGTGGTTAAAATCGAAACTCGACCTGCACTATCGATTCTAAGGCCGTTCGTACCACCGTTGCCAACCAAATCAAATGCGCCAAGATTTAAAACCTGTGTAGCAGTATGATTTCCTAAATTATCAGACCCACCAGCAACGACGCAGTTCCAGCCCACACCGTCCCATTCGGCGGACTCACCAGCCAAACATCCTATTCCGTTAAACGGAGCTGGCAGTTGCGAGATATTTGTCAGAGAGATTGAGGCAGCGCTTCCTTCGACTTCACCATCAACTTTTAGACACGAGGTTAAAGATATTGTGGCTACAAAAAAACAAAGTGATCGTTTTAGGTTTTTCATATAGAGCATTTCGGCATAAGAGCCTTATCACTTAATAAATTTGTGGCTTAAGATTTAATAATTTTTATTTATATTTATATTTATCCTAGCCTAAGGCCTAAAAATAAATTTACGATTTATTTTAGCCCTCATCAAAATCTAAAAATTTTAACAAATTTTCTGACTCAAAAAAGAGCTTAAATTCCATACCTGACGATTATAATGTTTTCATCGAATAGTTCACACAACCACTAATATCAGTTGGGATAACCCTATGAACTTATTCAATAAATACCATTGCTTACTAAAACACGTTTAACAGGTAAATATTGAAAATTTAAGTGCACACCTCAATCATAATTCTGTACTAAAATCTAAATGAATTGCGTTCGCAAAGTAATAATCTTTTTCGTCATGTATTTTGACAGCGGTAATGTTAAATTGGTTATGCTTAACCTTAACTAAGGAATTTTCATGTCTAAAAATAATCTTCTGTCTTCGATTCAACTAGGTGCAATTAAACTTTCTAATCGTGTGGTGATGGCACCACTGACAAGATGTCGCGCCAGTGAAGCTCACGTGCCGAATGATCTGATGGCTGAGTACTATTCACAAAGAGCCACTGCGGGTTTAATCATCAGCGAAGCCACTATGGTTATGGAAGGCAATTCTTCATGGGTGACCGAGCCCGGTATCTATTCCAAAGAACAAGTTCTAGGCTGGAAAAAAGTGACTGAAGCTGTTCATAAAAAAGGTGGGCGAATTTTTCTTCAGATGTGGCATGGAGGACGAGCTTGTCATCCAAATATTAATAACGGAAATGAAACGGTGGCTCCGTCGGCTATTGCCATCGAGGGCGAATTTCATACCCCGAAAGGAAAAGTTCCTCAGGCTGTTCCTCGTGAACTTTCCGACGAAGAAATTCCAAAGATTGTAAATGGATTTATGTTAGCTTCAAAAAATGCAAAAGAGGCAGGATTCGACGGCGTTGAGGTTCATGCAGCTAATGGCTACTTGATCGATCAGTTTTTAAGAGACGGATCAAATAAAAGAAAAGGCCCTTACGGAGGATCCATTCAAAACCGCGCCAAATTTTTGCTTGAAATTGTGGATGCAGCTTCAAAAGTTTGGGGCTCGGACCGAGTTGGTGTTCGAATTTCACCACTAAATAGTTTTAATAGTATGAAAGATTCTGACCCGACGGGTTTAACTTTTTATGTGGCACAACAACTTAACCAAAGAAAAATTGCGTACCTTCATCTTATGAGAAGTGACTTTTTAGGCTTACAAAACGCCGATGTGATTTCACCAGCCAGAGAAGGATTTCAAGGAGTCTTGATTGGCAACATGGGTTACACCCCTAGTGAAGCCCATCAGGCCATAGAAAATAAAGTGTTAGATGCCGTTTGTTTTGGTCATCATTACGTTAGCAATCCAGATTTAGTAAAAAAGATCGAAAAAGATATTCCGTTGGTTGAACCAGATACAACCACATTTTATACGCCAGGGCCAAAAGGTTATACGGATTACCCAAGCTCAATTTAAATAAATAAAAAATCATTCAGCTTAAAATCAAGTTACAAGAATGACTTGATTTTATTCTGGATCGATTTCATCTCTTCATCCGATCTTGGTGTTTGAACCGCTAAATTAAAATCTTTAGCCGTCATCGTGGGAATTAAATGATGATGCACATGTTGAACTTCAAAACCTTGAAAGAAAGTACAAACACGATTACAGCTTGTTGCGGCTTTGATCGCTTTTGCTAATCTTTTTGAGGTGTTCATCAAAGCGTTAGATTCAGCTTCCGACAAATCAAAAAAATGATTTTCTTCTCTCTTCGATATCACCAGAGTGTGACCTAATTGAATTTGGTTCAAGGCTAAGATAGCCATCGTGTACTCATCTTCGAAGAGCTTGTAAGAAGGTAATTCGCTATTTAAAATTTTTGTGAAAACACTTGCCATAAATATCCTTTATAAAAACTGTGTAAGATGGTGGGTCACTTAATTATAGTTTCTGATTTATCACCAAAATTTAATTCTTGCTGATAAAGTAATTTCATCTTGGGGCCAAAGGATGTAACTTTTAAAGCCCAAGGCGAAGTTGCTTTAAGTTCTACAATTGAATAGTTATGAATTCCAGAGGCACCCGCGATCTGTCGTGGATTAAGATTTTTTTTCCATGCGCCAGGAAATATCGCAGCGTGAACTGCACTTGATGTCAGCTCGAAGGTTTCATAACCAATGTCATCAGGCGAAATCCTCATAAGTTCATTTAGGTGTCTGTCCCCACTGACGAAAAAAACTTTGGACTTTGATTTTTTTAATTCCGACAATAACTTTGTGAAATCTTTAGGGTGGTCAGCTTCAAAGGATTCGAAACCGCTGTAAGATCCAAAAAACTGATCTCCTTTGATCAACCATGTTGGTTTAGACGTATTTAGGATTTGTAGAATTTTTGAAGTTTGTTCTTCACCCCAATGAGATTCAGAATTTTTATTAGACAAATTTGGCTCTGTTCTAAAAAATCGACCATCTGTAAAAACAAATCTTTGATCAAAAGCATTAAAAACATAACCTGCACCGAAAAGTTTTTCTGTGACTTTAGCAACAGGCTTAAATCCATAAAAACTTTCAAATACCTTTAGAGCTTGCTTTTTTTGGGGATGAGTTCGGTTTCCATTATTAAATCCATAATCATGATCGTCCCAAATTGCTAAAGTTGGAACTAAGCGAGCAGTCCTGTAGTATGAAAGTAAATTAAAAGTTTCGACATATCTTTCCCACAACATGGACTCATTGGCATATTTTGATTTTAGAATATTACCATTTATTAAAGAGGGTGTGTCTGCATAGACATTATCTCCTATCATAAATGTATAAGTAGGTTCGTTATTTAAATACTCATTCCACATTTTAAATTGGGCATTTCGAAACTTATCGTGCAAGCAAGATACGACTCCAATTTTTGCGGTTTTAGAATTTAAATCTACCGTCTTAAAATTTCGTTGATCCACGATTTTCATGTCTTCAATCACTTGAAAGACGTAATTCGTATTAATTTTTAGGTCGGAAATATTAAAATTAATAATATGATATTCTGTTTCCCCAGCCTCAATTTTTTCTGATTTAAGAGTTGTAATTTCTTTATCTTCTTTGAAGATTTTAAACGTTAAATTCGATTTCTTTTTCGCTAAGACTTTAATTTCCGTGGTTTTATCTGTGGTTAATCCTTGCCAAATAGCAAAAGGATGTAAGCTTGTTTCCTCTGCAATTTGAAGTTCAATTTTAGAATTATTAACTTCGACATTAAGTTGTGGGGCCAACCCCAGGTAAGAACAACTTGAAAGAAAAACGATGGACAAAAAAATGAATTGATTTTTCACTATATGCTCCAAATATTAAATCAGTACCTGTGGATTTAAAATCATCACTTAGATAATTTTAAGCCTCGTTAAGACGATCTAATCGCTTCAAGAGCATGTGATCAAGTAGCACCATAGCAATCATGGATTCCACCACCACTAAGGCTCTGGGCATAATGCATGGGTCATGTCGTCCCAACTTGGCTACTTCTAGAATGCTTGACGTAGGCTTAAATAAAACGTCAAGTTCAATGTCTTGACCCGTTGAAATGCCGCCTTGGACGCCGCCGTAGGGGTGGTCCATTTTGTGGAATTCACTGCCCTTTAAATGCACATTAGATTCGCCTAAAATAACACCTTGGGTAGATCCGATCGAAAATAAAGCAGACGCTAAATCAGATTTTAATTTCGAAAAGACGGGCTGACCTAATCCAGATTTGGGACTTTTAATTTTAACTTTTATTACACCACCATAACTTTCACCTAAAGTTTTGGCTTCCTTTAACATGTCCATTAAATCGTCCTGTTGGGATTCATCCGGAAATCCCAATGGAGACTTTAAACCTAAATAGTTATCAAACTGATTTTTAAATTCTCTAAATTGGGATTTATTTTTTAAAGGACCAACACTTTCAATCCAAACGTAAATTTTTAGTTCTGGATTTAAAACTTCAAGGGCTTGCCTGGCAATACTGCCAGCAAAAACCCGACACACGGTTTCACGCCCGGAAGATCTGCCTCCACCGCGCAAATCAACGTGACCAAATTTATCAATCCAAGCTTGATCTGCATGTCCTTTTCTTGGTTTCACGTCCGCATAATCTTTGGACTGTTGATCTTGGTTTAAAATTTCAACAGCAATCGGCGTTCCCAAAGTTTTTGAATCGTACACGCCGCTTAAAATTTTAAATTGGTCAGATTCATTTCTCGCAGAAACGAATTCATTTTGTCCTGGACGCCGACGGTCTAAATATTTGGTAATTTTAGATTCATCAATTTTTAATCCCGATGGACAACCATCAATGACTAAACCCATCGAAGGCCCGTGACTTTCGCCAAAAGTATGAACTTTGAAAATGTGACCGAAAGTGTTTTTAAAACTCATAGTGTTCCCATATTGATTGTTGTGCTTTGGCTTGTTCAATAAAAAAATCTAGTCCACTGACATAATCAATTTTATTTCTATAGCTGTAAAGTCTGGCTTTTGAATTTTCACGATAATCTAAATCAATAATTTTTTTTATGTTTACGTCTTTTATAAACTTAGGATTTAAACCCTTCTCACCGCTAGCCCAAATAAGCTGAAAGTTTTGGCCCAAGACTTTTTGTGATTTATCCCTAAGTTTTCCCGTCTGTGCAGAATAAAATAAAGCTTGAGGTAAAAGTTTTTTAAGTTGCTCTAATAAAGCGCCGCCCCCCCAAACAATAGTTGATAAGTTAGGATCTAAATGCTGCTCGGTAAATAGTTTTAAGCCCACATAGTCTGTGTTGAAACTTTCTGCGATTTTTCCTGGGGCTGTTAAGATCAGCGTATTTGCAGATTTAAAATCAAGTATTTCTACTTTTTTTAAATCTTTAGCTTCAGCAACATCAATTGTGCCTTTAAATTTAGAATTTAAATAAAGGTCATGTTTATAAGGCGAAGTCACAGCTAAAGTTTTTAAACCCTGTTCATGAAAGTAATCTTTATGATCTTTGATCATATTTAATGAATCAATACTAAGTGGACTTAAATTTTTTGAAGTGAAAAACTTTTTATGAAAGGACGGCGTAAAGCTATGTTTAATGTTCTGCCCGTTGATGCCATAAAAACCTTTCGGTTTTTTCTGCGGCCACTGCCACCACAAAGGTTGATCCAAAGACGATCCGTCAGAGAATCTATAAAAACCAATTTTTTGCTGGGAGGACTTAAGTTGTCTAAAGTAACTTAAATCCAACTTTTCGTTTGATCGAGGAAGGTACGAATAAGAATCTTTTTTAAAAAACCGCTGAAGAAGTACATCGTCATATATAGCTTCTTCATGAGATTCAACTTTGGGACAAAGTTTAAAGTGAGGATCAAAGTTTATCTCCTCAAGAAAAGGACCGTACTCAAAAATGAGATCGAAGTTAAACTTAAGAACATCTTCAAGTGCATGATCACCATGGCTAGAAAAAATATCGATGAACTTTAATTGATCTTTAGAAGGCAATCCCAATTTAATGTCCCAATCGATTAAGAATCTCTTTGGTCTATTTTTTAAGCTCGAAGTCGAATCTTTAACGTTTGATGTCTGTTCAGTTTTAAAGAAAGATTCTTTCAAAACAAAAAGCTTCTTTAAAAAACTTCCGTTAAAATTTCGAACTGAAATCAAATGTTCTTTACTGGAGCCATTCTTAAGAATATCGAAGATAAAGTCTGCAGACACAATGTCTGTTCGAAGTTCTAATTTTAAATCCTGACGTTGTGCTATAAAATCATTTTCGTTGGGAATATAAGTTAAGAAGCCATTATCGGGGCTTTTAAATTTTAAATATTCTAAAAGCGGATTAATTTCTTTATCAAAATATTCTGGAACAAGAAGTTTAGCATTGGAATATGTATTGTATTTTTGCTCACGCACTTTGAAAATTTTTTCCCATTCGACAAGGGGATCTAAAGATGGTTTTGAGGGATCGCCCGCAAATAGTGAGGGGCGGTTAAAAAATATCCGTCCCAAAGGATCTGTACTTCGACGCAACCATAAAACAATCGAGCCTTTTGGAAAAATAAATTTTTCCAGTTCAAATCCAGCTCCTAAAGCTATGACTAAAGATTTATTTTTATTTTCATGAACTAAATCTTTTAAAACTTTAAGCTCAAGTTGCCTAAATTTTTTTTGATGTCCATTATTAAATAATTCATGGATATCTATTTTTTCTCTACTTTCAATTTCGAGATCTAAATCCAAACAAACATGATCTTTAGATTTTAATGAAAAATCTTTAAGGATTGTAGTTTTGCCGACCCCACGATGGCCAATTAAAAAGATTTTATCCATTTAAGATCTCGAAAAAGTTGTGGAAGCTTTTTTTAACACATTCAGGGTGATTGTACTTAATTTTATAACCAAAGGATTTTAAAAGTTCGAAGCTCATCACTAATCTATGATCAGAATGCGATTCAAATTGAAATTCAGACTTTGATCGAATTGAGATACATTCATTGGAAGATTTAATTTTTAGAATCTGGTTTTTAATGTCATTGGTGATCAAAAATCCCATTTCTTCAAGAACGTTCATCATCGCTTTAAGCCTATTGGATTCTTTATAAATTAACTGTTCAGGATACTTCATCGTGACTTCACAATTATGATTTAAAGCCATCTGACTTGCTAAGACCGAAAATACGGGGAACAGATCCGGATTTTTCTCTAAATTTATTTCTTTTAGTGCTTTCAGCTGGCTAGGCCTTGCACTTAACGCTGCTGCATTCGATGAGTCAGTTTCCATCAACAGCCCCATTGCTTTAAGAAACTCAAGTCCATGTAAATCGGGTTCTTTAGAAGTAATATTAATATTTGTTATTTCAATCGTTGAGCCCGAAAAGCAAAAGCACAAGATCGAAATGACTGAGGACCAGTCTGCGCCGACATTGATACTGATTTTTTTTGATGTAATTTTGTTTAAAGCTGATGATGGCTGAATAAGTATTCGGTGTTTTTGATCAACGTAGTTCACGCTGATCTGATTTAACAAATCCAAAGTTATAATTTCATAACCTGAACTTAATTCTCTATTTAAGCATTTAATTTCGAAGGGTCCATTTAAGTTTATTGCTGATAGAAGAACCCCCGACAAAAATTGCGAAGATTTAGAAAGGTCAACAGTGCAGGTGTTTTTTTTCCAGCCCTTGGATTTTATGATCAGTAAAGTTTCGTGGCTTATTTTTGTTATTTCAGTATCAACACATAATTGATTTAAAATTTCTAATAAGTCTTGATAAGGTCGTTTCGCCAATTGATCTGACATTTTAATTTTCCAAAGTCCTGGATGTCTAGATAGAAATAAGGAAAAAAATCTGAATGTGGTCCCACCACTTCCAACATCAAAAGTGTGATCGTCGCTTTTTTGGTTTTGAAATTGGTTGAATTTTTTTATACAGTTTTCTAAATTTAAAACATCTTCAGCTTGGCTTAGATATTCTAAAGTTAGAGACGGCATTAAGGCTTTAAGAATAAGGGCGCGATTGACTATGGATTTTGAACTTTCAATCTTGCCAGAATAATGGAAGCTCATCGAGAGTGGCGTTTGGGTTTGGAGGCGCTGTCTAGTTCACTCGCCGCCCGACGAGGGGCTTCGCTCCCTAGGCGGCTCGCTGGAACTTTTCCACCTGCGGTGGGCTTGTCTAGTTCACTCGAGCGCTTTTCGGGCGGCTTCGCACGCCCTGCGCTCTCGCTGGAACTTTTCCCACTGCGTGGGGCACTCACGGTTCGAACTTCGTTGGTTTTGCCAGAATTGGGTACAACAGCTAATCCTTGGTTTTTAAGTTCGTTAAGTATATCTTGGACTGTGACTTTTTTGATGACGGCTTTGAAGTTTTTTAAGAAGACGAAATTGATTTCTTTGCCGGTACGTTTTTTGTCTTTAAGCAAAGCTTTTTCAAATTCCGAAATAGGTCTTTTCGGTAATTCGTTCAAGAAGAAATTATTAATTTCTAAGTAGTGAATTAAAACTTGAAGAATTCGCAGATGTGAATATTTTTTTTTCACACTCCAGGTGACGGCAAATATCACACCGCGAAGCACAGCTTCAGAATGAGGTATTTCGTAAATTTTTTCTAGAGCGTGCCCAACAGTATGACCAAGGTTTAATTTAAATCTTTCTCTCTTTTTTTCTGTGGGATCTTTTTTAACGTAATTATTTTTTACTTTTATAAAATCAACAACGTTAGTCCAAACATTGTCAAAATTGGCTGGCCAATTTTTATCTAAAAAATTTCTTAATCTAGAATTTTTTCCTGACAATAAAATAGTTTTTGTGATTTCACCCATGGCTTGGCTTGGGCTTTGATGGCTTAGCAAAGATTTCGACACAATGATTTGCTTAGCGGGATAAAAAGTTCCAATCTGATTTTTAAAATTTAAAACATTAAGTGCAGTTTTTCCGCCGTGGGACGAATCTATAGCTGCAAGCCATGTACTAGGACATTGTATGAAATCAACACCACGATGATAAATGCTAGCTAAAAATCCCGAAAAGACGCCAACACTTCCGCCACCGACGGCTACGAAACAGT
>JANODG010000147.1:0-3757 GCA_031412575.1 Bdellovibrionales bacterium | reverse complement strand
CAATGCTGAAAAGACTAAATCCTGGAGGACTAAATTTAATTCGTCGTTTAAAATTGATTTTACGAGAAGTTAAAGGTCCATTTGTCACCTGTGCATCAAACTCGATGACATACGTTCTAGAATTAAAGGTCTTTCTATGTTTAGCTTCGATTAAACATTCAATGATATGTCTATTGACCGTCGTTGTGTTTGTACGACATTTACAGTCTCCTGTCGCATCTGACCCAAAAACCTGTGAACATGGTTTTGCAAAAGTTAAAGAAATTGTTCCTTCGTTTTGAATTCCAAAAACTTGGAATTGGTATTGGATATCTTTTTCTTGTTCGAAATCAACTTCTACACTTTCCGCCCAAGTGGTTCTTGGATCTGTAATTGTATTAAGAACTGTTACAGATGCAGGATACGGATTAGATAAAGTCCCTAAATTATCAACATAGACATTTAAAGTGCAATTTACTGAATTTGAGCTTGTCGCAATATCAAATCGAGTCAGATCCATATTAAATGAATACTCTATACTTTCATAATTAGGATCATTTGGATTACTGATGTAAACCGCTCTTTGATCAACAAAGGCTCTTGGCAAATTTGCACATGCAGCAAAGGTTGCACTCGCATTTGCTGTATTTTCGAAATAAAGCGGCGGAAAGCGAGATATCTGAAGTCCCGGATATTTCACATAAACTTTAGCAGTTCCGCGTTTTTCCCCTTCACGTAAATCAGGAGCGACACTAAAACTTGTAACTCTTAATTTTTCGATGGCTTGAGTTAAAGTGTAACGAAATTCTTTTGTTCTTTGCTTATCTTCGCCGATATTTACTCTGATCGACACAAATCGTGTGATCGAAGGAATTGAAGCATCTGGAATCGCATCAAACTCGGGTTTCCACTTAATCACATAGATTTTTTGGTTAGCTACAGAAGCCGGAGGAGTTGTCGGTGGCGCCACTGTGTCGTCATCGTCTGTATCAACAGTAGTGTCATCAACAGGTGCCGTCGGCGCTGTCACGACTTCAGTGTTGAACTCGCTTTGTAATTCTAAAGTCATCCCTTCTGGTGCGCCCACTAATTCTGCCGTAAAATCTAAATTTGGTAAATAAAGGCGAACATTAACTTCGTAAGAATATTCTGTGCCTTCCTCGAAGTACAAAGAATCTAAGTCTCTTAATAAAGTAATACTCATCGCACTTTCATCAATACCAGGAGTAGGATCTTCAGCCGTTGGCTTAACTTCGGCATCCTTAACTGGCTGACTTTGATTTCTAAATGGATCTGCATTTTCTTCGCAAGCGGTTAATACCGTCAATGCTGCAAATAAAAGAATATAAAAGTATTTCATTAGCCCTGCCCCTGTCCTTGTTTAGTTAAATTGAATGGAACTTGCACACTTATGCTTTTTCCACCTTGAGGTAATGGAAATTTCCAAGATTTGATTCTTAAAGAAATACAATCCTCAACTAATTTCGAGTTTAAAGTTGTTCCCGCAATCGAAATTGCAGCCACTTGCCCATTGGCATTGATCGTAAAATTCGTACTGACAGTGCCCTTAAGTTTTGGATCTGACTGTAGACCTTGCTCATAACAAAAACGAATTTGACCAGCATTTCTTCGAATCACGGCAAAGATATCTTCGTTAGATAAACCACCACCAGAAATTACTTCCGTACCCACTGGAATCACCGAAGTCCCTGCAGATCCGACCAGACTTAATTTTCCGTAACCAGCTTTACCGCCGCCAGCACCTTTAGTTCCGTATCCACCAGCACCATTTAAGTTTCCACCAACCCCAAGAGGAGCAGATATTATACCTTTGGCGTAAAGCGAAGTTTGAACTCCACCGCTACCTTGAGTTCCGCCCATTCCAGGACCTGCAGACTTTTGAACTGCACCTAAATCTAAGCCGCCCATTTGTTTGCTGTTCGACAAACTTCCTAAAGCCGCAAGTGCACCCATACGTTTAATCGCTTGAGTGGATTTTGTGACCGGTTGTTTGTTTTGCGGAGTTTCACGACTTGTAGCCATTTGGTTTAGTTTAATCACTTCAGCTTTTTGTTTTTTGATGATCTTAACTACCTGCTGCTTAACTTCTTCTTCAACTTCAATCGGAGTTGGCTTTGGCATATTCAACATGATCGAAAGAAATAAAAGACCTAAAAGGATACTTAATAAAGCTGACTTTTTAAAAGTTGAATTGTCATCTTCTTCAAGTTTTGGGTCTACACTAACATCATCCGAATAACTCACTAAAGTCAGCTCTGGTGTAAGCTTAACCGAAGCCTTTAGAACTTCGTCACAAGTGATTTCTTTTAAAACTTCCCAGCCTTGAGCTGTCAGAATTTCTTTTTCATTAACAGGTCTAAATAAAAGTCTTTGATCTTCAGGATTTCTGACAATTATCATCTTGTCTGCGTTAGGAAGAGGTAATGTACGAATGACTTTACCACTTGAATTAGTTAGGCAGACTTTCTGGTTATTTTCTGAATGCACAACAGCTTCCATTTTAATACCTACTTGCAGAACGTTTCATTCTGTCCTTAAAGTCTTTTCTTACACCAAGTAAAGCATCTAGAACTTTGTCTTGCTCAACAGTTGTCGTGATTTCATCAGAAAAATGATACTCACCCTGAATCAGAAGTTCGTCGAAATTAAAATTCGTGGACTTATCTTTTTTGTTCGCCTGAGCTACTGATGAAAGTCCAAATAAGATTAATATTAAAATCCATCTCACTTCACTGTCTCCTGTTTAATGTTGTCAAGTTTCGTTAATCTTTGTTCTAAATAAATAACCATCTGATCTTGTTTTCTTTGTTTTTCCATGACTAACAATTCAGACAACAAACCTTTATCAAAAGGCGATTCCATAACTTTAGTTTTAATTTTCATAACTTTATCTAGTGGAACTTCTTTGGATTTATCAGCCGCTACAACAGCAACTGTATTTAAAGAAGCCACTTGAGTGTTAACGTAATTTTTAAAGTCATCAGGAGCTACACCTGATAACTGCTGATATTCAGAAATCCAAAGATTCTGAATGGCCTTCGACTGTGAACCCAAAGTCTTAAATACGTTTTCTACAGCTTTCTTTTCCCCCCAGATTTCGTCCAACTTCGAATTAATCTGGTTATGTTTTGTTAAAAACGGAGCCGCGTTTTGTGATAACAAATTCATGTATTCATTTTGTTCTTCAGGATTAAGCTCTTCTGGTATTGGTAACGACATCACTTCATCATAAAAACGTTTTGATTCTTTGGATAGAAAATCCAAAGCGTAAACTTGTCCAAACCATAAATTAGATTTGATAACTTGAGTTACAAAATCTTCAAACTTTTTAATTTCAGCAACTCTGTTTTTTAATGAAGCCGTCATTTTATTTTGATTTGAGGAATCCACTGTCATTGCCGCTAACTTAGCTTTTTGAGCTTCCATTACAGGCTTAAACATTTGTGTTTGCAAAATTTCAATACGAATTTTTGGATCCGTTGAATTCCACGTTAAATATTTGTTTAGTAGATCTAAACTTGGAGTTTTTTCGTAAGAAATCAGTAAAGCTTGTTTCCAACTCTCTTCAGACTTAAGAAATGTCTTTTGATATTTTTCGAACTCAACCCATGGGGTCTGACTTTTTTTGATCAGTTCCATAGCCATTTCTAAAGCTTCATCGGATGTTGGATATCCAGTGATGTAACTTTCAAACAAAGCTTTTGGATCCCCGCCAGAAAGGTCAGTTAACAAAGCTAATTGTAAAGTGCGAGTAGGT
>JANODG010000146.1:0-2104 GCA_031412575.1 Bdellovibrionales bacterium | reverse complement strand
GGTAGAAAGCGTGCGCCAGATTTGTTAGTCGATATTTTATTTTGAGACGTGTATTTTATCTGATCTGGAGGCGCGAAGCGAAAAAGTCCTACGGAAAAAGTTTAAGACCAACGAGTTGCAAAGCAAAAGTTCGAAGAGTCGATTCAGAGAAAAACATACCGCTGTAATTACCTCCTCCTCTCAAATTGCTGAAGCGTTTGAATGCAATCGAATCGTAGCGGACGATGAACAGAACGTAAAATTCGAGGCGCAAAGGAATGCCTTTTGAAGGTGGCAGGCCTAGAAAAGCCGTCACTAGTGTGCCGAAACCTCTGCTAAATAAAAATAAATAAGTCGAAACTCCCCCTTTTTTCCGGAGGACTTTTTCGCTTCGCGCCTCCGTCGGCGATCCTAAAGATTCCGAAAGCACAGTCTATGCGTCAACCACGCGTGGGAGCCCTGTGGTTCGTGACTTGCAAAGCAACGGTAAAAAAAATAAAAATGCCACCATTCAACGCCAATACAACAAAGGACATTGCCTGCAGTTGAACCGACTGCAAGCAATATTCGAAACGCGGTTTTAGAGGGACTGCATAATTATCTATCATTCGTGGGCTTACAAGTTGCTTGATGTAAGTTGTTTATTGAGCTAAAGCCCTTGAAGGGTTTGTTTTTTCAGGAAATTTAGAAATTTATTTTGTGCCGCTTCGGAGGCTACCGAAGGCGATCGAAGCTCAAATACTCACAAAGCGCTTATCAGTCTTAACAAAATGGAAGTAACTTCTCATTCTCAATATTAGAAAGACCTACTGCTAAAAGCCTTCGGGGCGGGAAAAAGAGCCGAGATGTGCTATCGCGCCTCGAAGGAGACATGATAGAGTCTCTAAAACGGCACGAAGCCAGTCATTTTCAAAAAAATTTGTGTGGGAAGGTGCTTTAGCATGCAATGTCTTGTGATAAGAAGAATTCTTTTGTACTATTTTATTTGAATTATTTTGAAACTATCTCGCTGTGCACCTTCGCCCCGCTTCGCGGGCACTAAACATTCATCAGAATTCATTTGTTTTTTTCTTTTTTTTATGAATACACAATTAATAGAACAAACTCAGCGTCCAATATTCCCGTTTACTGCAATTGTAGGACAAGAAGAAATGAAGTTAGCACTTCTTTTAAATGTAATTGATCCAAAAATTGGAGGTGTTATGATTATGGGAGATCGAGGAACCGGTAAATCAACTACAGTACGAGCTCTTGTAGATTTGTTGCCAGAAATTGAAGTTGTTCTTGATGACCCGTTTAACTCAGATCCAAAGGATCCTGAGCTTATGAGTGAAGAAGTTCGTGAAAGAATTCGAAGTAAAGAAAATATTCCTACAGGAAAAACTAAAATTTCTATGGTGGATTTACCTCTTGGAGCTACTGAAGATAGAGTATGTGGTACCATTGATATCGAAAAAGCTCTTACAGAAGGAGTAAAAGCTTTTGAACCTGGTTTATTGGCAAAAGCTAATCGAGGAATTTTATACGTTGATGAAGTTAATCTGTTAGATGATCATTTAGTTGACGTTTTATTAGATTCAGCCGCTTCTGGTTGGAATACAGTTGAACGAGAAGGTATTTCAATATCGCATCCTGCTCGTTTTATTTTAATTGGTTCTGGTAATCCAGAAGAAGGAGAACTTCGTCCTCAACTTTTAGATAGATTTGGAATGCATGCACAAGTTGGTACTGTAAAAGATGCTGAATTACGTGTACAAATTGTAGAACAAAGAGCCAATTTTGATAAAGATCCTGTATCTTTTAGAGACATGTATGAAAAAGCTCAATCAAATCTTCGAGAACAAATTAAGCAAGCTAGAGAAAGATTACCTAATGTTCAACTAGATCATGATTTACGTGTAAATATATCTAAAATTTGTGCTGAATTAAACATAGATGGATTAAGAGGAGATATTGTAACAAATCGGGCAGCAAAAGCATTAGCTGCTTTAGGAGGACGTCTTCAAGTTACTCCTAAAGATATTCTGACTGTAATACCATTATGTTTAAGACACCGACTTCGTAAAGATCCATTAGAATCTATTGATTCTGGTCTATTAGTAAAAGAAAAATTTAGTCAAGTTTT
>JANODG010000145.1:0-4204 GCA_031412575.1 Bdellovibrionales bacterium | reverse complement strand
TTTATTTTTTATTTTTTTTTCTATTTTTAATTTTTTGTTTTGATTTTTAAGTTTGTATTTTCTAAAGGGGGGCCTAGTGAAAAGTTTAACCCGAAGTTTTATTTTAAGTTTATTGGTATGTTTTGGCTTATCCTTAAACCTAAATATTTTACGAGCTGACGAAACCATAAACCAGTGCGCCGACTATTTATCTGACTCTTCTGCAAGCGAAAGTATTTCGGATAAGGGCGCGGCCGTAGATCTTAGATTAAGCACAATAGCAGAATCCATAGGATTAAATTTAGGTATAATTCCTAGGTCTAAACTAAAAAATGTATATTTCAAAATCTTAGAACTTCAAGACATGGACGTTTTAAAATTAGTATTAAAACGAACACCTGATCTTCTTCTAGAAAAGAATGAGATGGGCGAATCAGGTTTAATGTATTTGGCAAAGTCAGGTTGGGTTGAAGGATTTCAATATTTACTGAATTTAGAAAAGATAGATTTAGATTATCACCATCGGTACAAAAACGCATTAATCTTAGCTGCAGAGTATGGGCACGCGCAGATAGTCACCCAGATACTAAATTCAGATAAATTTAAAAGCGAACTTAAAATATATTCTAGGTTAGACACAGCACTTGTTGAAGCGGCAAAAAATGGTCACCTTAGCGTTCTAAAAATCCTTCTTGATTTTTTGGCTAAAAATTCAAATCCAATTAACTTTCAGTCACACCTTGAACAGTCCTTAGTTTATGCCACAGAGAAAGAACATCCTGACCTTGTGAAGTACTTATTAACAGATTTTGATATCAACGTGAATGCAAGATCTGGACACAAGTATCAACCTGTCTTGTCTTATGCGATCAATTCGAAAAATCGTGAAATTCTTGATCTGCTACTGTCTTACAAAAATATCAAATTAGATCTTAGATTAGATGATGTCTCGGACTACATCAGGCTTGCCATTAAAAATGATGACTTAGAAACGTTTATCAAAATTAAGGATTCAATCAATTTTGATATCAATAAACAATTTAATGAAGGCTTCTCGCTATTGCATTTATCTGCTTTCGCAAACGCCGAACGTATCACAAAATTTATAATCAACGATCCTGAATTTAAATTGATTAATAAATCGGTAAACTACCTGAACAAAGCGGACCGAGGTAACCATTCATGGATGCAGCAGACACCAATAGGAACTGCGGCCATGCTTGGATATGATAAAGTGTTATTAGAGATACTTAAACATCCTGATGTAGATTTGAATGTGCCAAGTAAACAGGGTGAATCTGTTTTCCTGAATGCATTAGAAAATGGACATTTGAATGTGGTCGAAATATTACTTCGTACTGGAAAACTTAAATTTGATCTTGAAGCGCATCACTTTAATCAAGAACTCACCACGGATTTTAGTAGAGTTATAGACACGAAAAACGAATTTCTTATTGATCTGATCATAAACCACCGACTGAATGCATTAATACTGCTGTTACTTAACCCCGCGGCCCATCCAGCAGTATCCAAATCACCCTTAGCAAAAATAATTTCAATGGATAATATACCAAAGTCTAAAAGACTTTTATGGATTAAAACCATAACGGAAAAAATCATACAAGATCCAAAAATCACAAACTTTCGTTTGACGGACAGCTTCCAGCACGCAATCAAACAGAATTTTCACGAGGTTTTAGAAATACTTTTAGAAAGATTTCCACATGTTAAAATTGAAATCGAATTTTTGTTGGACGCTGTAAGAAAAAACTCAATAGAGTCTTTAAATATACTTCTTAGAGATGAAACGATCGAAATAAATAAATATATAAATCACGATAAAGGAAGTACGTTATTAGCCGTAGCTATAGCACTTAATCAATTCGACGTTGGAATGATCCTGCTTCAAGATCCAAGGATTGATCTTAATGTGGGATATTCGAACGCAAACCCCGTTCCAGATGCCTATGCTTGGATGAAAGGTGTTTTTAAATCTGAAAATCCAAATCTTGATCTAGTTAAATCTATCATAGGGTCATCAGATATTGATATACATCTGGGTTCCAAATTTAACGATAATTCCCTTCTGATATGGTCGATAGAAAAAAACCAAGTCGAGTTTTTTGATTTCATTTTAAATTCAAGGTCCCATAATATAAATTTTTTCGCTGAAAACAATAAAAATAGTGCATTGATAGCCGCCGTAAAAAGTAATAATCACTACTTTCTATCTGAACTTTTAAATCATCCAGATATAGATTTAAATTTAGAAGACAACGCAGGTAAAACAGCACTTGCTTATGCTACAGAAAGTCAGTCTGTTGAAATCTTTAAAATGCTTTTAGATCATCCTCAGTTGAACATTAATAAAACAGATTCTTATTTACATTTTTCTGTCATAATGAATACTTTGATTCAACAGAAAAAATACAATTTCATAAAAATATTAATTGAATCACCCTACCATGTTACCAACGCAGTCAACTTTTTTGCAGATAATCCAACAGGCAGAGAAGTTTTATCCAAACTCCAATTAACCAACGAACAATTATTAACCTTAGACCCCTTATCAGCCTTAGTAAATCACTTCGAGGATTTTGAACTTATACAAGACATAGGTTTGATTCAGTCTACTTTACTTGAACTTGGATTCCCGGAAGAAAAAACTAAAATGATATACGACCGAATTCGTCGACGTGACGTCGGACTTTGGTTTTTAGAATATATCGCTGCTGATGAATATAGTAAAAACGCTACTGATTCAGTTGATGTCTTAAAAAATATAACAAATGCAAACTTTGACTCCAGACAACTTCGATCCATGTCAGAAAACACGCTGGCTACACTTACAGAATTCTTAATAGAAATTCATAAATATGTGAAACGGGATAACAGACTTTGGCGCAGAATCGACCCGGATCTTTATGACAAAAAAAATATCAAAGACTTAATTTCTTTTTTTGGCATCTTTAATTCTTATTATAAAACGGTTCATAATGGTCACGCGGCTTATGTGGATGTGTTCGTTGGTTTATTAAATGATGTAGAACTTCGAACTGATAACATCGTCGAATTAACTGAGCTTACGAAACAGGCCATGATCAAATCAGTAAATAGACTTTTAAATACCAGTAACTTTGAATTTAATATTGAATCCTATCAAAAACTTTTATCTGAATGGGGCGACCTAGAGCCTATCTGGGTTTTGATCAGTCGTTTAAGTGAAAAGAATCCCGGCGAAGTCGAAGTGATAAGAACGATCTTTAAACATTCACTAGAAGGGACCTTTAAAGACTATAAGTTTAACACTAAAGATAAACAACTTCAGATGCTTTCACCGGAACAGTTAGAACATTGGAAGGAACCTGAAGCTATTGTTAATGTCGGGGGTCAAGTCTCAACCTTAGCAGAGCAGATTTCACAGTCCCAAGAGATGGTCAATCAGATCGTAGAATCTAACTTACATCCGCATTGGTCGGAATTTTATGAATCCTTGAATTTGAAGGATTCTGTTGAAGATATATCTTCAAGTAAATTTAACAATCTGTTGATGGAGCTGACCGTATCCCAAGATAATCCTAAAGAGATAATACAAAATTTATCTAAGTCAAAAGCTAGGTTAGCACTTTCAATAATTAATAGGTTAATCGGCAGTTTTGAAGTCTATTCAGATGATATAGAGACAACGAAAAAAGTAATGACAGCGATTAAACTCTATCTATTTAATCTTGATGACATGGTGAAAAATTCAGACTTAAAGTATTCCCCTCAAGAATACCTGGCGATTAAAGACTTAGTTTCCCAAGTCATAATCGACGTGAATGATATCGTAAAAAAAATCACTTCTGTATTTACCGAAGCTGATGACCGTTCTATCATTGCAACAGTTAAAAATAGTGACCCAAAATTGCTTTTAACTATTGGTGATGTTGTATGCACATCAAGTTGTCAGAATTACAGAACAGGTTCAGTGATTCGAACACTCCCTGGATACGTGATCGACGGTAACGTTCAGGCCGTAGTTACATTTGATTTAAAATCTACGGATTTCCAACGTGGGGACTTTTTTAAATTACTAAGTTGGGTCGAAGGTAAAGACGATCCTTACCTTGTCGAATTCGATGGGAACTTAAGACAATTTACATTCACAAAAAATAACACAAGTATTGTAACTTAACCCTTGGGCTATGCTTTTTTAAGAAATATTTTAAAAGTCGGAGCTTTA
>JANODG010000144.1:0-38484 GCA_031412575.1 Bdellovibrionales bacterium | reverse complement strand
ACTTTAACTGCAGCTCAAGGGGCTAAAGCCATAAGCGCTACGCAGACAGATTTGGCCTTGAACACATCAGCAGCCACAAATATTTCGATCACGTACGATAATATTGTACCTGCTGCTCCAACCATCACTTCACCGACTAATGGAGCTTTAGTAAATACAACGGCACAAAATATCATAGGTGCTTGTGAAACCGGAGCTACAGTTAGCATTGATGGTGCGGGCATTAGTGGTGGTCCAATCACAGGGTCATGTGTGGCAGCCGCATATAACATTGCAGTGACTTTAACTGCCGCCCAAGGTTCAAAAGCCATAAGTGCAACGCAAACTGATCTAGCATTAAACACTTCAGCAGCAACAAATATTTCCATCACTTTAGATAGTGTTGCTCCAGCTGCACCAACTATCACTTCACCTACGAACGGGTCGTTCACCAACACCACAGCTCGTACCATCATCGGGGCTTGTGAAACGGGCGCTACAGTAAACATCAGTGGTGACATTGTAGGAAGTCCTGTGACTGCAACTTGTGTAGCAAGTGCTTATTCAAGAGCTGTGACATTAACTGCAGCTCAAGGGGTAAAATCCATAAATGCCACGCAAACTGATTCAGCCTTGAACACTTCCACGGCTACGAACATTTCAATGACATACGATAATATTGCGCCAACTGCGCCAACGATCACTTCCCCTGCGAACGGAAGCCTCACGAACACTACGTCTCAAACTATTGTTGGAGCTTGTGAAACAGGCGCGACCGTTAACATTAGTGGAGCGATAGTTGGATCACCTGTGACTGCAACATGTGTGGCAAGTAGCTATTCACGTGCTGTCACTTTAACGGCGGCTCAAGGCGCAAAAGCCATCAGTGCCACACAAACGGATTTAGCTTTAAACACTTCGACTGCGACTAATATATCTATAACATTAGACAGTGTGGCCCCAAGTGCTCCGACAATTACGTCACCCGCCAACGGATCTAGATCTAACTCCACGGCCCAAACAATCACCGGCGCTTGCGAAACAGGTGCTACCGTTAACATCAGTGGAGCGATTGTAGGATCTCCTGTAACTGCAACTTGTGTGGCTGGTGCTTATTCAAGAGCTGTAACTTTAACAGCCGCGCAAGGGGATAAGATAATCAGTGCCACGCAAACAGATCCGGCATTAAACACTTCAATAGCTACAAATATTTCCATCACTTATGACAGTGTTGCACCATCTGCACCAACAATCACATCACCTACAAACGGGTCGTTCACCAACACTACAGCTCAAACTATTATCGGCGTTTGCGAAACTGGGGCCACAGTTAACATCAGTGGCGCCATTGTAGGATCACCAGTCACTGCGACTTGCGTGGCTAACGCCTATTCACGCGCTGTAACTTTAACAGCCGCTCAAGGCGCAAAAGCCATCAGTGCGACACAGACAGATTTAGCCCTTAACATTTCAACGGCTACAAATATTTCTATAACTTATGATACTGTACAACCCACAGTTGTGGTCGCGAGTACGGCATCGAATCCAACTTACATAACCCCAATTCCTTACACCATTACATTTAGTGAAGCCGTTTCAGGTTTCATCAGTTCAGACATTACGGTCGTTAACGGTACTGTAAGTATGTTTAGTGGAGGGCCTACAGTTTATAACGTTCAGGTCACACCAACAGCAGCAGGTAATGTGAGTGTAAGTGTAGCTGCGGGTCGTGCTCAGGATGCGGCTTTAAATAACAACGTGGCCTCCAACACTTTGATTTTAAATTATATAGTCGGCAATCAATTCATTTCGGTTTGGAATATTCCTGTGGGCGGGTTAACCGTCACACTACCGCTTAAAGCGGGCTTCAACTATAACTTCACAGTAAATTGGGGAGATGCAACTCCAATAGGTACAGTCACTTCAGATGTAGACCCTGACCGCTCACACACTTATGCAAGCACGGGTAGCAGAACAGTGACAATCACAGGTGTGATTGAAGCTTTTGGTTTAGCTGTCCCACCTCATCCTTGTCGCATAACAAGTGTAACTCGCTTAGGTCAAATGGGATGGCGAGATTTGAGTTATGCTTTTTTTGGTTGTACCGCGCTTACGACTTTTGGAACTACAGATGGAAGCGAATTTTCAACAGTCACAAATATGGCAAGCATGTTCGAAGGTGCAACAAATGTAACTCCTAGTACGGCTTTATGGAATGTGTCTCAAGTGACTAACATGTCTTATTTATTTGCTCAGGCTGCAGCCGCAAACCCTAACGTGACAAGCTGGAATACTTCGCAAGTTACAGAAATGAGTGCTATGTTTTTTGGAGCTACAGCCGCAACGCCAAACACAACGAGCTGGAACACATCCCAAGTTACTAATATGGGGTGGATGTTTAGAAACGCAACTAACGCAAATCCAATCACATCAGGATGGAACACCTCACAGGTCACTCGAATGGATCGAATGTTTCAGAGCGCAACGAATGCTAATCCTAACACTTCGGGATGGAATACCTCTCAGGTCACGACTATGTTGAATATGTTTGCCAGCGCCACGAGTGCAAATCCCAATACTTCGGGCTGGGACACATCTCAGGTCACCACTATGGCAGGTATGTTTCAACTAGCTAATAACGCAAACCCTAATACATCTGGGTGGAATACGTCTCAGGTTACTAACATGAGTGCTATGTTTCGTAATAATTCATTCGCAAATCCTAACACTTCGGGTTGGGATACATCGCAGGTCACAACTATGGAAGGGATGTTCCAGAATGCTTCTAATGCAAATCCCAACACTGCATTCTGGAATATGTCTCAGGTTACAAATATGTTTAATCTTTTTCAGAATGCGGTCAGTGCAAATCCGGTGACTTCAGGTTGGGATACGTCGCAGGTTACTAATATGACTTCTATGTTTATGGGAGCTAGCATTGCCAATCCAGACGTCTCTACTTGGAATACGTCACAAGTTACTGCAATGTCGAATTTGTTTAGGTCGGCTACAAATGCAAACCCAAACACTTCAAGTTGGACCTTTGCAAACGTTACGACTATAGACTTTTTTATGACAGGTGCAGGGTTTAATAATACGAATTACAGCATCCTCTTAAACCGATTAGCGGCTACAGTTACCTTGAACGCTCAGCTTTTAGATGCGGGTTCCGCTCGATACCAGGTATCTGCTTCGGCCGCGCGTGCTTTCCTCATAGGTACACGAGGCTGGACAATCATAGATGGTGGACCACAGTAAGTGCCTACTACCTTTTTCGGATGCGAGGCATCAGTCAGGAGATGTCAATTGGATTTGTTTACCTGTCTTATACTGCTGAGATAATTTAAAATTACTCCGTCGAAGCGCTTGTTGAATACCTAAGCTTTCAAGAGCTGACGTATCCTGATTGTACCATTTCAATCTTTGAAGATGGAGATTTGGTAAAAGCTCAGCATGTCCATTGGTAGGGGTGAACATTTGAATAAAGAATTGGTTTTCTAGGCATCATTATAAAAACGGTAACTTGTTATTGTGCTCATTTGCATAAGGCGCATAAGTATCAATACCGTGGTGTACAAACCGCTTAAATTCACCAAAGCCGTTGCCATCACCTTCGCTCATGTAAGCTGCTCGAGGTAGTCCTAAGGCGTCCATCATTGTAATTAATAACTGTTTATACGGACGACCGATATCATCACTATTGCCATTATTATTCCAAATTGGCTTTTGTCGATAGTCCATGTAATAACCTGTCTTCATTTGTCCACCGGCACCACCAAAAGTGATCGCCGGCATATTTACGTTGTGGTGACCATCGTTACCGTGCTCGTTGGTGTAAAAAATAACACTGTTATCAAGTAAAGTTCCTGAGGCTGACATTGGGTCGTTTTGACTATTTAAACGGGTCGCAAGCTTAGACACTTGGGTCAAAAACCACGCTTGGTCCTTCATCTGTTGATCCATATTACCACTGTGGTGAAGTCTATTTTGAACGTCCCCAGTTCCACGAGGAGTATCCTCTATTTGCTCATTTCCAATGACAACAACTCTTGTAAGGTCACACACAAAGCTAATAGCAATAGTTTCAAATATATTTTCATACATTTTTTCGACTGATTTAATATTTGCAGAAGACATGAAGTGATATCCTTCACCTAAAGGATTTGTATGCTGCAAAGCTATGTTGGGCTTTGCACAAGCAGGAGCGGCAGTCGCTGTATTTGCAATAATACGCTGCTGAACTTCGTGGACTCTATTAGAATATTCATTGATCAACTGTACATCACTACTTGAAATACGTTTATGATTTTTAAGGCTGTTAATATCTCTTAAAACTAAATCAATAAGTGTTTTTTTATTTATATTTGTTCGATCAACTGCAGCTGGATTAGCTGTAAAATTACCAAACATAGAATTAAATAGATAATAATCTCCGTACCTGTAGGGATAAGTAGTACGCACTCCATTTTTATTTTTAAAACTAAAATCAATACCAAGGTGGTTGGTGGTGACTCGTATCGCCGCTTTTTTGTTTGGGTTAAAAACGGTGGACTCTTCTAAAAGAACATCCATCGTTGTTCCGATAGTTGGGGCTCTGTCGTTTCCTACACCCGCTAGAACTCCAAAATTATGTCCGTAAAAATTATCTGTCGCAATTCCTAGACCCTCAATGATATTCATTTTAGACCTGATAGAATTAAATTCTGGACCGATCATTTTAGAAATTCTACCCAGCGGTAAACTAGATAGGCTTGTATAAGACGTATGAATCGCACCGCTTAAGGTGGTTAAGTTTGTTAGATCTGGATATAAATAAGCTGGGTCCACACCATATAATGTCGGAGTAAAAATAGCGCGTTTCACAGTTTCTGTAGGCGCGGATTGAGCTTTAGCTTCATCAACACTCATCAAAGACACTAGTGATGGCAGCAATAAAATAGCCCCACCGGTGCTTAAAAACTGTCTGCGGTTTAGATGACTAGGCATCTGTATATTTAACTGATTATTTTGTTTATTGTTTGGCTTCTTTATATTGCTCATTAGTCTTTTCTCCGCTTATAAACAGCACTATTTCCAACTGATGAAACAAAGGCCTCTAGTAAGGATTCATTTTCATTATTTAATTCATCAAATATTTTTAGTTTATGACAACCATCAGCGCTATTAGCATTTCTTTTTTGCATGTATTCAAACACTTTTTGACTTAAACAGGCTTTGACATGTTTTGATTCTGAAAAGTATTCTGCTAAGTCTAAAGAATTACTGAAAGTCTGATTGGTTTGATATGTAACAGGGACATCAAATTTTGTTCTTAAATCTATGGATTTAACAAAAGACCCGGTAAGATCAAAAGTGGACTCTTTACTTCTGATTTCACCAAAGGGACCAAATAGTTCAAATACTCCACCCGTCGGATTTATTGACGAATGACATCCCATACACGCAGAAGGTTTTGTTTGATGTGCCACTAATTCAAGGCTTGTGAAGTTAGGTTGCTGTGGTGCAGGTATAGCTTCATTATTTCTATCTGATAAATCAATTTTTGATGGGGATGGTAAACTTTTACAAAGCAAATTTCGCTGAACCACGACTCCTCGTTTAATTAAATCAGTACGTTCACTATTAGATGATAAAAATAAGGCTTTATTGATCAGACCTAATCTATTAGAGGGGCCAACACCTGCGACCGAGCGCTGATAAATTTTTAGTAACTCAGAATGTTGAGTCGAAGACTGACTAGAACTAAAAAGCTCTTTTGTACCAGCTTTTTTATCCCATACGACATCATTAATAAAGTGTTCGAAATCATCAACCATAGCCTGTCCAAGACCAGTCATGTTTTTATCTGATTTTAAAATTGCAGGAAATCCTGTAAAACTGGGGACTTCTGTGACTTCAAGAAGTTGCCGGAACATAGATTGAATTGTTTTTTTACCTCGGTGCGTGGAAAAAAGTCTTAGTATTTCTGATCTTAAAATAGTTGGATCTAAAATTTGTCCTGACTTAGCTAAATTATATAATGAATCATCAGGTGTGCTTTCAGTAATCTGATATGAAATCTTAGTCGCTACTTCATACGGTGTTAAATCAAAAATAGATTGATCAGTATTCGCATTACCAAATTCAAGCTTAAGTAAAAAGGCAGGCGATTGAAGATGATATGCTAAAACTAACTTTAAGGATTCGTCTGTAGATGTCCCTTGGGCAAAAACGGATTGAGCTTCTGTTTTTTCCAACGCGGTTAAAGGTCTTCTAAATATTTTTTCTGCAAATAAATTTAAATATATATTTGTACAAGCTACATTATTAGTTGTGCAGTTTCCAAAAACTTTTGTTTTTAAACTAGTGCTTTTTAAAACTTCATCTGCAATGGCTAAACCTAAATTCAGGTAAGATTCAATATGGGATGCCGATGGTTTGGAATCCATAAAATGTGTTAAGCTTTCGAATTTGTCGGTAGGTAAAAGATCCGTAGCGTTCTTAATTAAAGTTAAAATTGAACTGCCAAACAAATCTGAAATAGTATTTAAATACTCGTCTCGACTTAAGCGGTTTAAGTTGGAAGCTCCAATATCACTTGCATCGCTACATTGAAGGGAAATAAAGGACTCTTCGTCAATGCTATTAACTGAACCAAATTCCGCATTTGTCGAAAATTCACCACAGTTTTGATAACTTAAAATCAAACTACAAGCCAAAAACATCGATAAAAATTTATAAATATTTTTTTGCATAATAATTTTTCGGTTAATACACAAAAAAGCTAGATCTTAGAATGATAAATAAATAAATTAAATTTAAATAGATGCAAAATTGCAATTAAAATTGTCCTAAAATGGGTCAATAAATCAGGACGCTTACGTCTGAGACAAAAGCATTTTGTATTATGGGCCACCAACAATTGCACCATTTTCTTCAATGACTAAATAAAGCCCTGAATCCTTGCCCGAAAGAGTAAGGATCAAACAACAGGGTGTCTTTCACAACAATTTAGCAACATTTTATAAACTTTTTAAACAATTTAGATTCTTAATCGTTATATTTATTGTGATTTACGTTAGATCTTTCTAATTTTGATTTAAATTCCGATATATCTATAGACTAAAACTATTTGATTTCAGAGGGTTTACTTATGAAAACAATATCAAATAATAGACTGCTACAATCAGGATTTTCTCTTATAGAAATCATGGTTGCAACTACAATATTAGCTTTTATGTCAGTAACCATAGCTGATGTTATTGTTTCTCAATCAAAGAACGTGAGTTATCTTGAAGATAGAGTGTCTTATCAGAATCTAAAACAACAACTTTCTGAAATTTTTTCTGACAGCTCTGTATGTATAGATACATTTCAAGGTTTTGCAATCCCGAATATTGGTGTAGATTCTGCTTCTAGAAATAAGATATCTAATCCAACAAAAGTTTTTTACGATTTAACTAGTGATGCTACTAATCAATATGATGAACTTAAAATTGATTCTGTAAAAGTAAGAAACGTAAGTGTTGCAGGACCCAGTAGTTCTGGTGATGTGAAGATTCTTATTGGTATAAAAAGAAAAAGAAAAGGCGGTGGAGGCGAAATGTTTAAGACCGTTGAATTAGATAGAGTTGTAGACGTTAATGCTTCTAAAAAAATAATAAATTGTATCGACCCCAATGCTGTTACCGAAGATATTCCTGGTGAATGTATCACTATGTCAAGCAATTCAGGTCACCCGAATAGTGCTCGTACAATCACTGTTCCTAGCGATGCAAAATATGTAAATATCTTTATTCCTGGAGATACGGTTTCAAGAGGGGGGGACAATGATTGCCGTAATAGTATTTCATCGGCTTCTATTTGGCTTCGTATAGATGGTAATTATAGCTATTGGAACACCTCTAATCCAAGCCGATATGTTTATACAAGTGTTCGAGCAGGAAGAGTCCTTACTTTACCTAATATGAGTAGTCGAGACAGTACCATCTATTACGACGGTATTCCTTTGGCTACCACCAGAACATGTGAGTTAAGGGGTGGTATAGATTGCGAATGTTCAGGAACGATTTTCTTCAACCCTGGTGCATCGCAGATCTGTCATCGAAACGACACCACTGGAGTTTCTTTTTGGAAATAGTTTTTTAGGCCTCGATAGTTTGGGGTCTTACTCAACGCACCGTTTGAAAAAACCAAGAAAGAATAGTATTCGAAAAACTTTTATTTATCTTTGTTAATAAAAGTTATCAGACGAAACTCAATCCAAACGACTGTAAAAATAATTAGAATTTCTAAAATAAAATAGATAATCCCTAAGGTGGTCATTTGTTTATAATACAAAAACAAAATGACTATAGTTGCTAAACAGTAAGTTAAGTTAGCTATTGAAATTACTTTAAGCCAGATGGGTTGTGTTTTTTTACCAAAGTGACAGCTTAAAGAATAGATTCCGTAAATAAAGGCGATGCTTGAAAGTGTAAAAAGAATTTGATCTGGCAATCCGATTTCAAGCATAGTTAAAATAATTCCAAGCGTAAGAGCTGAAAGAAATCCACCAATGCCATCTATTAAAAAAATATTCTTTTTTAAATTATCCATTTTATGATCTCACTTTTATAGTCTATCTATGCTGACACGATTTATTTATGCTAGTAAAGGTACGGATTCCCATGGGAAATGCCACGCTCGATTGGCACAAAAACTGCAATCTCTTAATGAAAAAGGGGTTGTAATGCAGGGAAATCAATTCATTAAATTATGTTTAATGCTTTGTTTTTTCGTTTTATCTCAAGCGTCTATAGCCTTAGGTCAAACTGAAGACAGCATGACTGGGGCGCCAAAGGGTTACGTCTACGATGAGCAGGGACGAATTGTGTCTGGTACAGAGCCCAAAAAGACTCGAATTTATATAGGGATAGATAAATCCAAATCAATGCGGTCCTACACTCAGTTTATTTCTGATGGGGCCCGAAGTTTAGTGCAAGGACTTTCAGAAAGAGCTTGTGCTGACTGGGAGGTTGTTGTCTATGAGATCGGGAAGTATTCACGTGGTTATGAGTATGCAAGCACAACTCGTCCACAGATCATAAAATCCACGACACCACAAGGGTTAGATTGGATTAGACATGGAGTAATTTCGGATAGTGCAATTCAAACTGGTCAAGAGGCGCCTTTAAATAGTTTACTTTCCATAATAAGCAGTCACAAAGGGACATTCGAAGACGTTGATTTTGTGGCTAGCATAATAGTTACAGACACGTTAATATTTCATGAGCCACATTCTGGCGTTGATGTGGCTAGTAAAATAAAAGGGATTATCGGTAAGCCTTTTAAATCTTGGTCTTTCGGTGTGTTTCCAGAAAATATTAGCGAACAATGCTCTGCAGATATTTATGGCGTAAATGATGAGAAATTCGGTGCTGATTTAAGTGAATTTATGGTCGATTGCTTGATGGCGCAATATAATAATAAATACAGCAGATCACAGATCTTGGGCGCTATTAACAATAATTACGGTGAAATTTTAGAAAGTCCCGAAGGCCGATATTGTGACACGCGCATGGTTCAACATATGGGTGGACGGCTTGATCAATATTTTGGTCAAAGCACTGGAATAAAAACCTTTCAAGAGTTAGTTAATTTTAATCGCGAAACAGGCGGAGTCTCGGCACCAATCTGTGAAGTCGATATCGCATTTAGTTTTAATGCTATCACGTCTTCAATTTTAGAGGAATTGGGATGCAAAATGCTTTACTTGATGTAGTAGGCACTTAACTTAGGCACTTAACTTAACTAAGGGCATTCGTTACGAGTTCAATTAGCTGTTCCGCCTGAAATGGCTTGTCTAAAATTGCGAATGCACCTTTATCCATCGCCGCAGTCCCTGATAATTCAGAAAAACCACTTATCAAAATAATTGCTGGCTTTCTTTTTTGTAGAGCTCTTATATTTTCCAGTAATTCTATTCCAGAGCCACCTGGCATCTGAATATCCGAAAGCACAAGATCAATTTTTTGTGATTTAACAAGGTCAAACGCCTTAAAACCATTTTCGGCCTCTATGATTTTATAGCCGTGTCTTTGAAGTTCAAATGCGATTACTTCCCGCATGTCGGCGTCATCGTCCACAACCAAAATCGTAAAATTGTTCGGAGTTATCATGCCGCAACCTTTTGGGCTTGAACTTCTGGGAGTCGAATAACAAAACGAGTTTTTAGACTTTTAGTATCAAGTTCGAGTGTTCCATGATGGGATTCAATGATTCCTTTTGAAATACTCAAGCCTAAACCAGTGCCTTTACCAACTTCCTTTGTGGTAAAAAACGGTCTCATTATCTTATCTTGCAAATCAGAACTAATGCCCTCACCGCTGTCAGTCACAGATATTTCCACGACACCGTAATTCTTATAGGCCTCAATTCGCACCCATTTTTCGGGAAGGTCAATAATTGCGTCCAGAGCATTTGTTATTAGATTTAGAAGAACTTGGCTAAGTTGAGTTTGTCTGCAATCAATCATTAAATCATCGGGAATATCATCAGCAATCATTGTTACATTGAAATTTTTGAATCTCTCACTGCACAAAGAAAGCGTATCTTCTATGATGCTTTTCACACTCACTTTTTTGAGTGGATCTTTTGCAGCGTCTCTAGAAAAAGTGCGTAATCCCTTAACTATCTTTGCAATTCGAAAGGCGATATTTTCGATTTTTTCTGCAAACTCAAGTCCGGTTTTCTTATCCCAACTGTCGCTACTTATAAGCCTTTTAAGTTGAGAAGCTTTCATGCTAATTATCGAAAGCGGAGTATTAATTTCATGTGCAACTCCACCTGCCATTTCTCCAAGTGCCGACATTTTGGATGAGTTTAGTAGGGCCAACTGTGCTACCTTTAAGTCCGTTATGTCAGTGTGTGTACCAATCATGCGAATGGCGTTACCGTTTTCATCCCACTCTACAACGGTTCCTCTGCAGATCACCCAAACCGTATGGCCGTCCTTGTGGCGATACCTTGCTTCTTGATGATAAGGATATTTTCCTTTGCTTTTAATGTGTAAGTCGAGGTTTTTAATCGCTGCTTCGAGATCCTCTTGAAAAATGTATTCTTGCCATTCACTGGCATGATGTTTTTTTTCCTTCGGATCATAACCGAGAATCTGCCAAAATCGGGGCGACATATATTCGTAATTAGTCGGAAGATGCCAATCCCAGAAACCATCAAACGTGGTTTCTATGACGAGCTTAAGTTGGTTTTCGCTTTTTTGCAGTCGATCGTTGAATTCCTTTTCTAAAGTGATGTCCCTTTGTACTGCTAGAAAAACGGTTCCAAATTCTGGATGTTCAAAAACCGACGTGTTAGCTTTGCACCAAAAAGGCGTTCCGTCTTTTTTGACGTTTCGAACTTCATAGGTGGCTTCACCAGCTGACTTTATTTGCGCCATAATCGCTTGCGCTACTCTATCAGAATTACTTTTTTTATCTTCAAGGTTCAAAATAGATACATGTTTTCCAATCAGTTCCGAAGTCTCGTAGCCAAATAATTTGTCAAATTTAGAATTTGTAAAAACGATGATGCCGTCTTTGGCTCGCACCAGGCATACACCAGAAAACATATTATTTACGATAGCATCAGATATACTAAGTTTATTTTCTAACTTTTTTAGCTTTGGCATTTCTTTTCCTCCGCCTACACAACCAGAGGATTTCGGATAATTATCTGGAGTTCTTGAGCTATTAAGTGGAATCAATTTCTTGACCGATTCATCCTAGCCGTTAAGGGACAAAAGTCTAAAGTTGAAGGATGTCTGAGGGTGCGTTACGGATGCAAAGCATCAGTCAAAAGTTGTAAATAGGCTGTGTTTATCTGTCTTATTGGGCCGAGATGAGCTCCCAAATCCCGACCCATTGCATCCGAAGAAGGTAGTAGGGACTTAACTTGCTTTACTTCAGCGCGAATCTAAATCAGAAGATGGAAACTAAAATCTTTGTCGGGATGAATTTCTAGCAATCTACGTTTAACCATCAACCTTAGATTTTCGGGATCGATTGAATTCAAATTCTCTCCAACAATTTGGACAATTTCAAATGCACGATCTCGTAGAACTTTATTGCCGTAGGACGTAAGAAGATTCTGCCTTGCGTTTGTTGCCGTTTCAAAAACTGCCCGTGCCCGCTTTATCGGATTGCTGGTGGCCAGATTTGCTAACCAATAGATTGCCTCAACAAATTCAAATATTGTTTCTGCGTTTTCTAGAATACCCGTCCGTTCAATTTTCTTGTGAATTGCAGGATTGCGGGAATCAATGGATAAACCGTAAATTTCACCTAGCCATTTAGCCGAAGCACAATCAAAACCTAACTTGCCGCCTTTGAACTCTGATCTAATTCTTTCAATTTTCCCTTTTTCGCCTTTAAACCCAACAGGTTTATCATATGGATTAATTCCGAGTACGTGCTCGACTGCCATGTCCAAAACTTTAAAGGCCGCCAAATACAATAATGGTGCAATTGCCTCAACTTCATCTGTTTGCAACGAAAAGGCACGAGCTGTTGCTGAAATGTTGGCGACGCATTTCTTCGAACCAGCGCTTAAATCTTCGATAGAAAAAGTCAAAGTCGGTAAAAAAAGAAATAAGGGCCGCTTTTTTATGAGCTGAAAGCCCTTTTCAATTGCTAAAATTTCAAATTCGATCAGGTCTTCGAGTTTCGGCAGCGAGTTCATTTAGATCTACTTCCAAATTTCGCTGAGCTTGTCAGAATAAAATCTAAGTGCTTTGTCATAGGATTTAATTGATTGGTCGCTGGTAGTATCCAGAAGTAAAATCAGAAGTTGTCCGATGCAATCTTCAGACTTACCGAGATTGTGGAGAGTCAATATCCTAAAGACCTTTAATAAACGATCCTCTGCGAATTCTTCGACCGCCTGATCAAAAACCTTCAGCGACTTCTCGTACTCACCAAGACACCTATACGTGCTTCCAAGTCCAAGCATTGCGCCTCTTAGGTCCTCACCAGATAAGCCATTAGCAATTGCCTTTTCATAAAATGGAACGGCTTCACTTTCTTTGCCCATGTTATCGCAAGTCCATGCCATTTGATAATTGATAGTTGGGTCGTCAGGGGAGGATTTTAGAAGTTCAACCAAAAAAGTTAGCGCTTGATCGGGTTTGCTATCTTTACGGAGTTGAATTGCTTTTACTAATATGTCTTCCAATCAAGTCTCCGTAAACATTTTAAAATCTAAATCATCGCTCCAACATGTTGATTCCCCATAGAACCTCTGAACCTGAAGCCTAGTCCCCCAAAGGAGAGAAACGAATCTAATTTATAACTTAGAATCTATTCCGAGTTCTTTAAATGGTGGAGGCGCCGGGAGTTGAACCCGGGTCCGCAAGTGTTCCACAGTAAGGCAAGCTACACGCTTAGTTTGTTATTTGGGTTTCGGTTCGCGGACGTCAACAAACACACTTCGTTGAACCTAGCCTTAAAAGTTTTAAATCTACAAGTTTAAAGCGCCCGATAGATCGAGGTTTCTAAAGGTGACACCAGATTCCCCGCACGAAACCAAAGAGAGGGCTGATGAACTGCTCTAATTAAATTAGGCAGCTAGTGCGTAATCGTTTCCAATTACATAGTACATGTTTTTACGAGGTCCTCATGCTCCCCGGCGTGCTCCTTATGCTTCATCACCCACGTCGAAGCCATTACGCCCCCATGTAAGTTCTAAATAAAACATAAATAAGACTTTCACCCTAACTTAAAACTTATAAAATCGCTACATAATCATTTTATCCCGGCGTAACCTTAAATCATGGACATTTCAGCCCCGCAAACCAATCCATGGATTTTAGGATCTTTCCCCAAAGACTTAATCGGGCTTTTTCTTCCAGGCTATTTTGGCCTTTTATGCGTTTATCTGTTTTCCGAAATCTCCACGCTTGCAGCCATTATCGGCTTCGTAAGTCTTGTGCTAATCGATTCAGGCCACGTGTATACGACCTTTCTTAGAGGACCATTTTTTAAAATCAATAACCTTCTTAAAACATCAGCGTCTTTGGTTTTGGTATTTCTGTTTTTGTTTTTATGGCTTTATTTTCAGGTTCCGTATTTTTGGTCTTTTGTGGTGTACTTCACACTTTTTCATCACGTTCGCCAATTTGTGGGCTTGATCAAATGGTACAACAAACTGGATCACTACCGGGACACAATCCTTATTTATTTTTTCTATGCTTCGGTTTTAACTTCCGTTTTGCTGTTTCATACAAGCCCTGCTGAAATTAAAACTTACTTTATGCTGCCCGGGGATATTTTGTATTTTCCTTCCAAGCAGGTATTTAAATCCCTTTTGATCATGCAAGTTTTTATTTGGGCGAGTTACATTTTTTATGCAGGCTATTTGTTTTTGGTTTTAAAACTAACGCCTTATAAAACCCATTTGTTTTTTATCTTTTCGATCTTATTTTATTTTTTAGTCTGTATGTCCAACAGAAATACTCCACTGGTTTTAGTTCCCTTACTTTTTGCCCACGGCATCCCTTATATTTTATTGATTTACACTTCCCAAAAAAAACTTAAACCCGCAGTTTCTAAAAACCAAATTCTTTTAGTTTTAATTGCGGTCGTTGTTTTAATGTCTTTGGCAGAATTTGGTTTGGAAGAAAATTTTATTGATTTCGAATATTTGAATACTTTGATTTTACCTAAATTAGCTTTAGCTATGTTTTTAACACCACTGATATTTCATTACGTGATTGATGGGTATATTTGGCAAAGTAAACATTTTTTGGCTAAAAAAATCTACTCTTGAATTAAATAGTTTTGACACGAATTTTTAGTATTTTGAGCCGCATAGAAAACATAATCCCTAAGTCTTAATTTTTCTAAAAGTCGTTTTAAAAGTTTAGGATTTAAACTACTTTCTAACTGGGCAATCTGTAAAACAGCGGAACTAGCAGGTTCAGTGTATTTATTAAAAACCACTCCTGGGCCGAAATCAAAAAGCACCCATCCACGGTTATGAACATACCCAATTTGATGGGCCGACAAATCACCAACCGAATATATGCCCCGAAAGGTTTCAAAAAAATCGACTAAGGCTTTGAACTTTTTTTCACTCATTACAACGTTAGGATCGAAATAGTGCGACAGCAATCCTTCAATAGGAAGCCACTCGGTCACAATCACACGATCAGATTGGGTTTGATATTTAGGGTCCAACTGAACCAAGTTTTTTGCTGGTAAGTGTTTTGATAAAATCAATTGGGTTTCAAGATAACCCACAAACATTTGGATAGACCTTTCGTCGATAAATTGAGTCAATCTAAAGGCACGGTTTAAACTATCTAGAAAGATAATTGTATTTTGGCCGCTACCTAAATATTTTTTAAAAACAACACTTTCGCCTGTGTCAAAAATTAAAGTGTCCCCATTTTTTATGATTCTTCCGTCGACGTATAATCCCTCTTCAGGATTTTTATCGACATAATAATCAGGAACGGAAGTGAACTTCGCCGAAAATAAATAACGGGTTTCTGAAGCCCCGCAAAGGCTTGAAAAAGTAAGAATAATCAAAATTAGTTTTAAAAAATTCATCTCACCAAACAGGTTAAATTTTAAAAAGTTGTTAAAAAATACTTAAGCCAAATTAATCTAGTTATCAATTACAAACTGTACTTAAATTTAACCATAACATTTGAAATTTTTAGTCCAAAAATAGATTTTTTCGAGGATAAATTGACGACTCACTATAAAAATCACTATTATTCGACCTTATATGACTATGACTCGTAGGCAATTCTTATTCACCACTAGCGCTGTAAGTGCGTCTGCTTTTGGGTTTTATTACCTGGCGCTAATGCCATCTAGCGGTAAGTTTGATTCTGGCTTAAGGCTTTCTGAAGTTATTTTGGGTGGTGGTCAAGGCATTCATCAGGGTAAGCAAATTTACTTTTTAGCGGCTCTAAATTTGGACTACAACACGGATCATAGTTTAAATCCAAAAGCATTTTTAGAAAATAATGGAACTTTACAAAACTTAAGCCATTATCCACTTCCTTTTTTGGCCCACGGTTTAAGTTTTAATCCCTTAAAACCCACCGTCGTTGCTGTGTTCGAAAAAAAGGGCCCTGGCGCCTGCGAGCTTGATCTTAAAACTGGAACCCTAAGAACGATCGCTACCGACCCAAAAAGACATTTTTACGGCCATGGTGTTTATATTTTTGATCAAGGTTTAAAATTACTTTCTACAGAAACCGTTTTGTCCACCGGCGAGGGTTTAATCGTTCTTCGTGACGCTAAAACTTTAAAAGTCGAAGGTCAGTTTCCATCTTTTGGATCAAATCCCCATGATTGCACTTTGATCGAAAACGGATCTTTGATTGCCGTCACTAATGGCGGGGCACCTATTGGACAAAATCCAAAACCTTCGGTGGTTTACATCGATGTGAAGTCTAAAAAATTAGTTGAAAAATTCGAAGTCAATGATCCAAAAATCAATGCAGGGCATTTAGCAATTTCACTGGATAAAGACTTAGCCGTGATTTCGGCTCCAAGGCTGGGCTTGCCTGAAAATGAACATGGATCGATCAGCATCTTGCCACAAAGCTTAAACAAAAAAGCAAAAGATTTAATAACTTTATCAGAGCCTAAAGAAATCATTGATCAGTTAAAGGCTGAAACGCTTAGTCTGTGCATCGATGACTCTCGTGGGATTTTAGCTACGACTTCACCGGCAGGGAATTTAGTGACGTTTTGGAAATTAAAAACGGGCGAGTTCATTTCGTCACTTCAGGTCACAAAACCCCGTGGAATATTGCTTTCTAAAAACAAGAAGTATTTCTTAATCAGTTACGACAACGACGCAAGCCTTACTGTAGTGGATGCTGATACTTTAAAACTGAATTCAGAGTATGTGGCTTTAAAAGCTGGGTTTTCGGGCTCGCATCTTTATTCCATTTAATTCAAATTAATTCCATTTTGCATTACTAATTTTTCTTAAACTTGCGCCACCAACCATTTATGAATCACGTAGCTTAAGCCTAAAAGTAAAAATCCAATAATGTAGCTTGTCCAAAAACTAAGTTTTAATTTATCAGCCAGTAAAAACGGTACAAAGAATAGCAATGTCGCCGGTACTCCGATCATCACACTTTTTGCCAACATAAATGTGTTCCCAGGGTCCTTGTTTTGAAGTTTTGATAATGCCAAAACAATCAACGTTGATATCGGAAGGGATAGAACAAATCCCGCCAATGACGGATTGGATTTTGAAATCCATAAAACTAATGATATTACAGATGCACTGATTGTGAGATTAAAAAATATTTCTGTCATAGGGGTCCTTACATGAAAACCAAAAAAACTTCTGCACCTAAACAGCTTATTCCAAAATTTTCAGACAAAACATTTAAATATTTTGAATTGGCAAAAAAAAATAAATTTAACAAAGAGTGGTTTGATAAAAATAAGCTCATGTACGAAGAGCACGTTAAAGCTCCGTTTAGTCTTTTAGTTCAAAAGTTAAATTTTGAGATCGGCAAAGAACTTAAAAAAATCGAAGTCAGTCCAAAAAAAATCACTCGTCCCTTAAGGCCTTCTAATAAAGCCAAAGATCTTGGTTGGGTAAAAAATCAAACTCACGCGACTCTTTGGGAGTCTAAGACTTCCATTTATGAATGGAACCCAGCGATTCATATTCAGTTTGGGTCAGAAAAAGATGACAACTTAATCGCTGTTGGGCTTTACATGGTTTCAAGCCGTCAGATTTATAAGTTTAGGGACGCAGCCTTTAAAGACTACGAAGCTTTAGATCAAATTGTTAATAACAAAAAGTTTAAATCTCGCTGGGGCAGTGAATTTGGGGACACGTATAAAAGGTTTCCTAAAGGCTATGATATCGATCATCCGTCTTCGAAATACATCCGGTACAAGCAGTTTTACGTGCAGCGTGTGCTTACTCGGAAAGACGTCATAAGCCCGAAATTCATAGACCAGGCCGTTGAAGACTTTAAGGTGGGGCTGCCGTTTTTTAGTTGGGTTAGACAAGCTGTTGGGACTTATCAAAGAGTTCACCGCGAAGATTAAAAACATATTAATAAATGTTATTTATGAGATATTTTTAGTAAGACAAAGCTTAAAACCCTTTGTCAGGATATCTTTAAGGAAGTGTTAAGAAATTTAGTGAAATCCCCTTTTCATAGGTGATTTACATAAAATATGTGGATAAGTCTGTGTATTCTAGGGATAACCTTTTGATTATATGGTGATAAATCTCATTTGAACTAGACTTCAATCCAGCCCTCCGCAGGAGGAAAAGCTCCAGCAAGGATTGTCCAGGGCGTGCGAAGCCGCCCGAAAGGGACAATCCGAGTGAGCTAGACAGCGACTTTACTCTTTCTCGCTTGCAACGCCACGTTTAGCGTCTTTTTTCTTTTCAGAAGCGATTCCACGTTGTGGTTGGTTCTTCTTCTGACTAGCTTTGTATTCTGCTAATTGAAAGTCGTTCATGTCGCTTTCGTAAACTGCGCGGCTAGCGATGTTTCCGCAGGCATTGTCATAAGGGTGTTTCACACTGTGGTTAACCCATAACATGTTGCCCGTTGTTGTTCTTAATCTGTCTGCGAACTCGCCAGCTAAAGTTGTAGAACCCTTTGTGCTTGCAGGAATTCGTCTAGCTTTTGGTTGAAACACTGGGTTTAAGTGGCCAGGTAAAGCTGTGCCGTTGGATCTTAAAAGCTGTCTAGAAAATATATTTGATTTTCTATCAAGCTCTTCTTTAGTTACGAATACGCCAAGTAAGGTTTTTTTAGTTTCGTCTAAGGCCGAAGCATCAACGTGTGTTACACCTTTAGATCCAAAAGCCACAGGTCCAGAAGCTTCTACCGCGTTGGTTGCAAGATTGATCATGTGACAGCGGCTGTCTTGAACCATAGATTCGTTAAGATCACAGATCACAAACTTGTCTGTAGCAGGTTTTAAAGTTGTATTGTGAAGGCAACCTGTTTGATCATTTAAATCTCTGGCAACGGCCATTGAGCTAGACATAAGTGAAGCTGAGAAATTTCTTTGTCCCATAGCTCTGATTAAAAACTTTTCTTGGAAAGCCTCTGAAGATTCGACCATCGCTAAACCCATGACTACTACGGCTAATATAAAATTTAGTTTCATAAAAACTCCCTACAAACATTCTATCTCGATAGTAGATTGTTGAAAGTCTAGTTCGTCTTGAAAAAGGCTTTAGGCCAGCCCTCCGCAGGAGGAAAAGCTCCGCCCCACGCAGTGGGAAAAGTTCCAGCGAGCCCCACGTTAGTCGAACGAAGTTCGACGTGTGGGTGCGAGCGAACTAGACAGCGCCCAACGCAAGGGAGAAGCCAATCCGAGTGTGCTAGACATCACCCCCTCCGCAGGAGGAAAAGCACCCACAATTGATTTGCGAGGACATAATACAAAAAATCTTCAAATAGATTATTTTAGCAAGTCCGACAACCTCTCAAAAGTAATTGTCTGATTGTTGTGAAAAAAACCGTCTTTTTCATCAGAATTACTAAGCGAAGCATCGGTCTGAATGGCTAACCATTTCTTGAATTTTTTTAAATCTTCAAAGGACTTTTTAGTTTTAGACAAATATCCGTCATCAAAGAATCCATACAAAACTTCGCCACTTGGTTTAAGTTCAAACCCCATGCCGCAGTAATCTCTATGTCCATAATTTATGGATTTATATTGAGTTAAATACAGACAAATTTTTTCTGCAAGCTCTTCACCAAACTTACGATTAAAAGATTTTTTTAATTCTCTAGCGGCAGCAGGAGGTAGAGCAACTGCTTTACTAGAAACTTTGGTTTTAGAAGATTTATCTTTAGGATACTTAAGTTCTTTTGTTTCAGGTTTAGAAACTTTCAACCTAAAGGGAAGTTCAAACACGACAAAATTCTTTTGGTCGTCTTTGGGCCAAATTTCTTCTAAATAGGTTAGAGCTTGTTTTGGGACAGGAACAATTTCAGCTTCTTTGTTTTTAAGATAACCCATCATTTCGCACTTAATTTGGCCGTTTAGTATTCGAGCCACAAGTTCGCCTTTGATCATCTTTAAAGAAATAAGCTTCGTTAATAAAAGCTCGTTTAATTTTTTCAGTTCAACATTAGTTGGATCTAATTTTCTTAAATTCATAATATAAGTTTACTTAACTTTAACTCAAATTAAAACCAACTAATCTTTAATACTTTTCGTGACCGGAAAGATCTGAAACTGTACCTGATAAACTCGGTCCCCAAGGGACTGTTCACGCTTCATTAATAAATTCTTAAGCAAAGACTTTCTAAATTTTCGAATTTCAAATTTAGTGTCTTCGAATTCTTTAGCCGTTAAAGCAATCGAAAAACTTCCTAGATCACGATCTTTGGGCGAGTCACTAAATAAAGATTCTAAAGCCAGTAATAGTAAATCGGATTGAATACGTTTAATAATATCTAAAGGGATATCGTTGGATAAGGTGTTTTGTCCTAATGTCTTTTGATAGAAAACACCTTCATCTAAACTTAGTTTATCCAAGGCTTTGTCGTTCACCATTTCATCAACTGCTTTTTGCAGTTCATTCATTTTACATTTGTCGCCTAACAAATTTTTAAAATCTTCAATTTTATATTTTCCACCCATGCCTTCGCAGATCGAATATAAAATCACTTTTAACCAATGGGAATCTTTAAGGCCCTGAACGCTCTTTGCTCGGTGTTCAGAAAGCTTTTGTAAATAGTCGTAGCGTTCTTTAGGTTGGGTGGCTTGGTTGTATTGGACCAAAAGTAAAAACTCATTTGAGCCTTCTTTATTTAAGCCCAATGCTTTACAAAATTTTAAAGCTCCGTCGTCGGATAAGTTACGTTGGCGGGCGATGATGAGTTTTAAATACTGGGGACTTTTTAAGTCGGCTGCCGCTGCAAAATCACTGGCTGAATATTTACGAATCCCTAGTTTTAAGGACTGCTTGTATTCTAAAAAATCAGCTAGATAAATTCTGTAATCTAAATACGTCGAAAGATTTGGACTTAAAATTTCTTGTGAGGGTGTATTAACTTTCGAAACTATCTGATCCATGGAATATCCTTAAATATTTAAATTAACTTGTGTTATGCCGAACAAAAAAATCTAAATTTTTAAACAGCAATTTAGGGTCACTATACTAGACAAGGGTTCATAAAATATAGTTCTGATTCAGGTGCTAAGAAATCCACTTGGAACTGGTTTTGGTTCAGCTGTTTGTTAAGTCGCTTATAATCGGGGCAGAACTTTTCCACTAACGCCCAAAATTTAGCACTATGGTTTGGATGCGTCATGTGACACAGTTCGTGGATGACCACGTAATCTATAAGACTTTGATCAAAAGCGATCAGTTTCCAGTTTAGGGTTACGGTCGCATTCGAAGAGCAACTGCCCCATCTGGTCTTTTGATTTCGGTAATTTACTTTTTTAGGATAAAGCCCTGTGTATTCACTTAATTTTCGAACCCGTTGATTGATTTGCGTGATGGCTTGGGTTTGATAAAAATCCATAAAGTGTCTTTTTAAAAGATTTTGTTTTTCTGACTTTTGTAGCAAGTCCCATTTTTCTGGATAAAAAAATTGAATTTGATCCAGATCAAGTTGGATAAATGGTTTTTTAAAATCAGAGGACGTAAGTTTTAAATAAAAGTTTTCGCCTAAAAATGGAAATACTTCGCCTGTCGTAAATTTTTTAACAGGGTAGCTTGATCTTAATTTTTGGTATTTTTGATTCGCATTTAAAATCCAATCTTTATAATCCTTAAGCTCACTAAAAATGCGTTCCTCGGGGCGATTCATGGGTGCAATGACATGGATTGTTCCATTGGGTCTAACTGAAAATCTTAAGTGCCTGATGTAAGGTTTTCTGTGAATGTGAACTGGCAAATCAAAAAGCGTATTTTGGGAATTGAAATTATTTTGAGCTGAAGCTTCTGGAATGACTACGGGTTTATTATTTACATTTTTTGGATTTATTAAGGATTCATTTAGAGCACTAACTTCGTCTAAGATTTCAGGTAGATGTTCTTTGAGATGTTTAAGTGGGCCAAGTAAGTCTTTATCTTTAAATTTAGAAATTGGATTCTGATTTAAAAAATCAAAAAGATTAAGTTGGATTTTTTTAAAATAATCAGAGTTGCGGCTCAAAGTTGATCTGTCCTAAATTTGAAATGTAAAAAATCTTAGATTTTAAAATATGTTTTAATTTGTACACAAAACTAAGGTTTATGTTCAGGATGACTTTCGTACACTAAACCAATCCCGTCTGACAATTGTATTACTGAAGCCAATTTCATTCCATATTAAGGTTAAACAAAACTGATTTCTGGGCTTTTTTGGATTCAAAATTTGACCACCAGCGCTAGGTTTTAAGGTCAGCCGGCTGATGCCCAATAATAATTCAAAATTAAAGTAAACTTTTGATATTGCTGCAAAATCAGACTTGTTTTGATTTGCGGAGTAGACTAAGTTCTATTTTGCCGGGTCCCATGCAACTTGCGCCTTGTTAATCCCGTCAGATCCGGAAGGAAGCAGCGGTCGCAAAGGCCTTGTGTGATATGGGGTGCTCGGCACTTGTTTTTCTTTACTGTCATTTCTCTTAAAATCCCGCTATAACAAGGCCTATATGTCGTATCAGGTGATCGCCCTTAAATGGAGACCTAAAACTTTTGACCGTATGATTGGCCAAAAGCACATTGGTCAAACTTTAGTAAACGCTCTTAAAAATCAGCGTTTGCCGCAGGCATTACTTTTTACAGGCCCTCGCGGAACCGGAAAAACGTCTGCCGCACGAATTTTAGCAAAATCCATGAGATGTTTAAATTCCACAGACTTCACACCTTGCGGAGTGTGCACGGAATGTATGGACATTTCATCGGGCCGAAGTTTAGACGTTGTTGAAATCGACGGGGCTAGCAACAACGGTGTGGATTCCATCCGCGAACTTCGCGAGTCCGTAAGTTTTAGACCCACAGTAGGATCTAAAAAAGTTTACATTATCGATGAAGTTCACATGTTATCTTTATCAGCCTTCAACGCTTTATTAAAAACTTTAGAAGAACCACCAGATCACGTGATGTTTATTCTGGCGACCACGGAAGTGCATAAAATTCCAAAAACAATTTTATCGCGCTGCCACCGATTTGATTTTAGAAGAGTTTCAACCAAAGAAGTCACTGATCACTTGGAATTTATTTGCCAAGAAGAAAATGTAAAGTTCGAAAAAGAAGCCTTATGGGCCATTGCACGTCAGGGCGAGGGTTCTGTGCGTGATGCGTTTAGTTTCTTAGACCAAGTCATCACGTATTCTGGTAAAGACATCACTTACGAATCTGTCATAGAGTCTTTAGGCCTAACAGACCGAAGATTATTAGCGACTATTGTGAACGACATTGTTGACACCAATCATGAAAATTTACTTTTACACATGGAAGATATTTTTAAGTCAGGGGCTGACGTTGGTGTGTTTGCCGAAGATTTTTTAGAGCAACTTAAAAACTTACTGATTGTAAAGACGTCACAAAAGCCAGAAGACTTTGTTGACTTGCCACAAACTGAAATTCAAATACTAAAAGACATCAGCCAAAAAATTTCCGAAGGTCACATTCATCTGCTTTTTGATATGATGCTGGATATGTCTCAGAATTTAATGCGCACTCAAGATCAAAGAACGGTCTTAGAAGTGGGCTTGCTAAAACTTTGTCTTTACCCGAAAGTTTTAGATTTAAACCCAGTTTCTGAATCGAACAGAAATTCATTACCAAATGTGTCGGCACCTAAAGCGTCGCCACACAATGCGTCCTCTCCAAATGGGCAACCTCAAGGTTCGCCCAATTCAGCTGTTAACCAACAAGTTTCGAGACCACGACCAAATTTTGGATCGGAAGTAAGTGCTAAACCAGTGTCGAATCCGTCAGCGAATTCGGCGTCTAATTCGTCGCTTCACTCGTCTTCCCAATCAACACCAAGAAGTCAAAATTTAAATCAAAGCACAAATGAAGTTTCAAATAGAAATCTTCAAGCGAGTTCTTTAAAACCATCTGTGCCCGAAATAAAATCTCCGGTGCCGCCGAAGCCTCAAGGGCCATCATCATATCAAGAAGAAAAAGACAACCAGGTTGGATTAAGCGAAGATCAAAAAAGGTGGCATGAGTTTGTAGCTAAAGTGACTCGCTTAAATGCAAAAGTTGGGGCGACCTTACAAAACTGTCTTTACGAAGTTAAAGGTCAGACTGTAATGGTGGCCGCGCCTGAAAAGTTAGTGTTCATTAAAAAAGATTTAGAAAAGCCAGAGTTTCAAAAGATTCTAACGAACTACATTAAGACTTTTATGGGACCCGATTTTGTTTTGAAGCTTAACATTCAAGCGGATGTGGCTCATGAAATTAAATCTGATAAAACGGCATCAAAAGAACAAGAAGATATGACAGCCGAAGAAAAAAGGCGTTTAATAGAAAATATACACAACAGCGAAGCTGTACAAGTTTTAAAGCAGACATTTAAAGACGTTGAAATTGTCGCAATTAAGGAGATGAAATCATGAAAGGTTTTGGTGGAATCCAACAGTTAATGAAGCAAGCAAATCAAATGCAAATGAAGATGAAAAAGCTTCAAGAAGAATTTGCAACTCGTGAGTTTGTTGCGACTTCTGGTGGTGGTGCTGTTGAAGTGACTGTGATCGGTGAAAGTCAAATTAAGTCCGTGAATATTAACAAGGATGTTTTTGCTGATGGCGACGCTGAGATGCTTCAAGATATGATTGTGCTTGCAACTAACGAAGCTTTAACAAAATCCAAAGACGAATATAAAGTAGCGACAGATAAAATCACTGGCGGTATGAATCTTCCTGGCATGATGTAATTTTAGATGTCTTTAAAAGTCCCTTCGCTTCAACGATTAATTTCAGAACTTTCAAAGTTACCTGGGGTGGGTTCAAAATCAGCTCAGCGTATGGCGATGAGTTTTTTGAAATTCACCAACGATGACATCGAATCGTTAAGGCAGTCTTTAAAAGACATCAAAGAAAAAATAAAATTTTGTCGTGAATGCTACGCTTACACCGAAGAAGACATTTGTTATTTTTGTTCTGATCACAGTCGTTCAAAAAATTTAATCTGCGTTGTAGAAAGTCCTGGTGACATTGACCGCGTCGAAAGTAGTGGAGCGTTTAAAGGCAGATACCATGTGCTTCATGGGGCGATCGCACCACTTGATGGAGTGGGCCCAGAGAATTTAAAAATCAACGAACTTTTTTATCGTGTTGAAAAATTAAAGTCTGATGGACATAAAGATTTAGAAATCATTTTAGCATTGGACGCCGATCTTGAAGGGGACACGACAGCACTTTATTTGTCCCGTGAGCTTTATAAAAAGAATGTTCAAGTTTCAAAAATTGCTCAAGGGGTACCTATGGGCGGGGACTTGGATTTTGTGGATCAACGCACTTTAGGCCGCGCCCTAGAAAATCGTATTCGTTACACCAGAGATCTTTAAATGTCGTTTGTGAATACCAACACTAAAGAGATTCATTGCAAGATCGTTTACTACGGTCCGTCTTTATCTGGTAAAACCACCAACATGCAGTGGATCTATCAAGAAGTGCAAGGGCATTCAAAGTCAGAACTTTTCACTTTACCCACCAGCACAGAACGCACTTTATTTTTTGATTTTCTACCTATGGAAGTAGGCACAGTGCGCGGATATAAATTAAGACTTCATCTTTACACAGTGCCAGGACAGATAGTTTATGAAGCTAGCCGAAGACTTATTTTAAAAGGTTTGGATGGATTAGTTTTTGTAGCGGATTCCCAAGCTGAGCGTATGGAAGAAAATTTAACTTCTATGAAAAGCTTGTATAAAAATTTACAGCAGCAAGATGTGGATTTAAAAAAAATCCCGACAGTGATTCAATACAACAAGCGGGATTTACCTTCGGCTATGGATATTGATGAAATGAAAATTAAATTAAATCCCACAGGATTTCCTGAATTTGAAAGTCAGGCGCACTTGGGCGTAGGTGTATTCGACACCCTAAAAACCGTGTCAAAATCCATCATCGCCTCACTTAAAAGTGGTAGAGTGTAAGCCCCGCGCAGCGGGAAAAGCACCAGCGCGCTCCACGCAGTGGGAAAAGTTCCAGCGAGCCCCACGAAAGTCGAACGAAGTTCGACGTGTGGGTGCGAGTGAACTAGACAGCGAATAAAAAATTTGGATAAACGGAGTTAACCATGTCCTTAAAACTAGAGCTTGTTTCTGAAATCGAAAGTTTAAAGAAAAAACATCGCGCCGCCATTCTTTGCCATTATTACGAAGAAGGGGACATTCAAGATATTTCAGACCATATCGGAGACAGTCTTTTTTTAGCTCAAATTGGTAAAAAAATTGATAACCCCGTTGTTGTGATGGCTGGTGTAACTTTCATGGCTGAAAGTGTAAAATTACTTTCGCCAGAAAAAACAGTTTTAGTTCCTGACATGGATGCGGGTTGTTCGCTTGTGAACGAGTCTCCGTATCGCGCCTACGAAGCTTGGCGCAATAAGTTTCCAGATGCACTGTGTGTGTCCTACGTGAATTCTAGTGTCGAAGTGAAAGCATTAAGTGATGTGGTTTGTACTTCGTCGAATGCCGAATTAATTATTGATGCGATTCCAAAAAATAGAAAAATCTTATTTGGTCCTGATAAAAACTTAGGTGGTTACTTACAAAGAAAAACTGGTCGTGACATGGAACTTTGGGATGGCACTTGCCAAGTTCATGTTCTATTTTCGGCCAAGAAACTATTTGAAATTAAAGCACAGTACCCAAAAGCCAAGGTGATAGCCCATCCCGAATGTGATGAGCAAGTTTTATCTTACGCCGATGTGATTGGATCGACCTCAAGGCTTTTAAAAGAAGTGGAAGATCATCCTGGGCAAGAATTTATCGTAGCTACTGAAATTGGAATCTTTCACGAAATGAAAAAAAGAAACCCAACGGCTCAGTTAATACAAGCGCCTTTTCGGGGTCATTGTGCCTGTAATGAATGTCCATTCATGAAAATGAACACTTTAGAAAAAATCAGGGATTGTTTGAAAAATTTAAACCCTCAAATTCAAGTTAAAGAATCTATAAGGCCTGCAGCATTAAAGTCTTTAGATCAAATGATGAAAATCACTAATGGCCAAAAAGTATCTTGGAGTGAAAGATTTGTTTCGCCGCTTTAAATAATTTGTTTTTAAAGAGTTAGTTTAATTAAGATTTTAAAATAATTTTTTTGAAAACATTAAATTATCAATTAAGAAGATCAGTATGACATTTTATGAGAAAGCAAAATTATTATTTGAAAGTCAAAAACTAGAAATAGATTTTTTTTGTGATCTAAAATGGGCTTCCACATACTCAGAGCATAGAATTAAACTAAGAAAACAAATATATAAGCAAACCAAAAATAAAAGTGTATTAGACTTAAAACAAAGACCAAGTTTAATCGATCAAGAAATTTCGATCAGTCACTGTCCAAAGATTGGTGGATTTGTGATTTCAAAAAATAAAATTGGATTGGACTTAGAGCAGTATCAAAGACTTAGTCCAAATTTAATCCAAAGAATTACTACAAATGATGAGCTGAAAAAAATTGGTGAAGACCAATTACAGATAATATGGACTGTTAAAGAATCTGCATTTAAATCAAGCGGTGGGTTAGCTAAACTGATGTCAGAAGTTCAAATTTTAAATAATAAAGAACTTCAAGTAAATTTTGGTCATGATTCTGAATCTAAACAGTTTATTAATCTCGATCACTCGTGTTTTATAACTGAAGCTAAGATTCAAGATTCAAAATTTGTTGTTTACTCTTTAATTTCTAGGCCAGATGATGTTTGTCTAAGTTTAGCTTGTCCTATTTAGATTATTTAGACTGAACTATAGCTTTATTTACATTAGTTATTTTTACTTAAAGATTTTATTTTTAATTCTAACAAAGGAAGTTTATGAAATATTTGTTACTTAGCATGTTAACAGTAATGTTAATTACAGGTTGTAATTCAAAAAATACATCTGTGGTTGAAAAACCAAAGAATGACCTAGCTTCGATCATCAGCGGTAGTCACCGTCTTGAAGCCAATAAAGTGCGTGACGTTTATAGAAATCCTCTAAAAACTTTAGAATTCTTTGAAGTTAAACCAGATATGAAAGTCGTTGAAGTGTCCCCGGGTAAAGGCTGGTACACCGAAATCTTAGGGCCATATTTGAAAGAAAAGGGCGAGCTTTATTTAGCATCCTTTACACCTGATAGTGACGTCGAATATTTTCAAGTCGCTAATAAAGCTCTAAAAGAATTGATCGAATCGCACAAAGATTTATATGGTAAAATTACTTACACGTCTTTTGAGCCACCAAAAGTGATGGGTCCAATTGCTCCAGAAAATTCAGTGGATAGAGTATTAACTTTTAGAAATGTTCATAACTGGATGAAGTTTAAAAAAGAAAAAGAAGCTTTTGAACAATTTTATAAAGCTTTAAAACCAGGTGGAATTTTTGGTATCGTTGAACACCGCGAAAAACTGACTAAAGTTCAAGATCCTGAAGCTAAAAGTGGTTATGTACGTGAAGACTTTGTGATCGAATTAGCAGAATCAGTAGGTTTTAAATTTGTAAGCAAATCAGAAATCAACGCGAACTATAACGACACAGCTAACCACCCAGAAGGCGTTTGGACATTACCACCAGCTTTAAGACTTAAAGAACAAAATCGCGCCTACTATTTAAGTATTGGTGAAAGCGATCGAATGACACTAAAATTTGTAAAACCAATCTAAAGCGGCAACACAAGGATATAGTTTCAACTGCTAATCTGTTAAAATTAAAGTGGTTAATTCAATTGTTGAAAGTTAAAGAAATGGACTCAAATAAACTTTTATTTAAGAGTTGAGTCCATTTTTTAGTTTACTAAAAAAAGCCCCTCTAGTTGTTGAATGCTTCTTTTCTTATTGTTTATTTGAATTATTATTGAGTTAATAACAAAAGTTCCTTTCAAATCTTTAAATTCAAATGCAAAACTTGTGAATTGTTCAGGTAGATTATCAGAATAAGTATTTCCAACCTTTTGTTTTTCTTCAATAGCGTAGCTAAATATTGAACTTAACGAGATCTCAAAAATCTCTTCAGTTTTTGTATTGTTAAATGCAACCTTGTCATCTACCAAAGCCACAGACCACTCAACACCTTTTATTTTTAAAATATGTTTTATCGTTACATAATTATTTAAGTTCAAAGGAAAAAATATTTTAGCTTTAGCAAAACTAAATGGTTCTGAAGAGTTATTTTTTAGATTAGAATATAGGTTAACATTTGATTCGTCTGAAGGTTTGATTTTATATAATTCGTCAATCAAAGCAAAAGTTGTGTTTTTCGGCGAAGGGTCTTTCGGATCACGAATCCATTTGAAATTATCTTCAATATAGGTTTCAACTTCTTTTCCGTTACGATTTTGTAAATAATAAATAATTGAGTTAAGGCTCGTTGCATCTTCGGCGGATGTCTTTCTTAGGTTTTCGAAGGATGTGATATTATTTTTTGCAATCAAGCTTTTAAACCTATTAAATTGAGAATTGTAACTTAATCTTGTTGCGTCTAGCGGGCCAGCTAAAGTCAATAAACTAAAAAACATTAAACTAAATGGTATCCATTTGATATTTTCATTTTTTTTGAAGATAAAATAAAAACTTAGAATTGATAAAGTTATTCCACAAATTGTCAGCACAAAACGACTTTCTGTAATTCCATAAGAAAAAATCCTTACGGATAAAGCCAAAAACAACAAGCCAAGTAAAGGTATGATTAAAACAAAATAGTATTTCCAAAAAATATTCACCCATCTATGTTCAGCACTTTTTCTTAAAGGATGAATCAATAATAAAGTGAAAGCACCTAAGACAGATATGCTGCTGACAAGCCATCCAATGTAACCACTGGGTAAACTCCACTGAATCAATATCTTAAAACTGTAGGCGTACAGGATAATTAAGTAAACTACTGTGATTGGAACCAAAGCAAATTGGGTGAAGATTCGAAGTTCATTTGGATATTTAAAATTATCGACTAAGGATTTAAAACTTTCAGGGATACCAGCTATAAAAAACCAGGTCTGAAACATCAAGGTCAATAAAACTCCTAAGTAGCCATAAGCTTTAGAAAACTCTGTTTTAAAAAGCAAATTCACAGTGGTTATGGCTAATGCTAGGCCTATCCAGAAAGTTAAAGCATAGACGCCTGATTTTAAAATTCTAAATAAAAGAAAGTAATTATACGACCAGAATTCTAAATTTTCATGTTTCGTAATTTTAAAAAATGGAGCTAAGGATACAAACAAGTGCGCGATGAATGCGATTTGTACATACTTAAAACCGAATCCACGATTTTCTATTTCCGGCAGGATAAAATAAATTAAAGATAGGGTTAAGATAAGAACTATTAAAATATCAATTTGAAATTTAATTTTAGATTCGAATGAGGCTTCTTTTAAAACTGTAAGACCAATCGAAATTGGTATTCCTAAAACAAGACAGAATAAAATCTTCTTCATGTAATCATGATCCATAAAAATGTTCGGATCATATATAAGTGCCCATGATAAAACTGTGCTTAATGTTATTATCAGAATGACCCAAGGAAATCTATAAAGGGACTTAGTGAATTTTTCTTTAATATCTACAAACGAAAAATCTATAAACATACATTTCCTTTTAAAAAAGTAGTCTTTTTAAAAGGTTAAAATGTTTTATAAACAAATACTAGTAGAATCTAAAACTAGGTCTGACTACAATTGATTGTTTTGAATTCGATCAAAATTATTTTTGTCCGTAAAGACTACCGCTTCCCAACGATCGTCTTGATGGAGAAGTATAATTCTGTGAGCCGTTTTGGTGCTTTTAACTTCGTAGTATCGACCTTCAACGGTGGTGTGCTTTCGCTTTAAGATTTTCACACCGTCTTGGTTGGAAATTCTAGCTGGGCCTAAAACCAATGCACGCATAAGATGTTCAGATGCATCCTTTTCTTTTAATATTTCTTTTAAAACATTTTCTGGGAAGAAAACGGTTTCAATCTTCGAATCCTCACCTAAACGCATAAATCGAAAGTTGTATTCTGTATCTGCTTTGAGATCATATAAGGAGCGAGGTTGATCCGAAAATTCGGTAAAATGGATTAAATTTATTTCGTCGGGTATTTTAGCCACTTTAGGTGCCTGCACATCTGAAGCTCGGCTCGCAGGTTCCGTACGGTTGCGACTTTGTTGATTTTTTCGTTTATTAGGATTTAGCACTACGACATTGTTGGTGTTTTTTGGTGGCGCAGAATTCAAGAAGACTTGGTTGTTAAAAACAGAACTCACAAAGACTTCGGGCAACTGACTTTCTCGATTGGCGATATTAAATTGCGTAACTTCCGCACGCACCGGCATAAGCCAAAGTTTTAAGGCCTGTTGAACGGAGCTTTCTAAAACCGAATTGCTGACTGGCAACGAGGACCCATATCTAATGTGATCAAGCAAAGTGGCCATATCATAAAGGCTTGATTTAAACCCCAGTGTTTCAACTAAAAAATCTTCGATCAGGGATAAACGGAATTGCCATGGCATTTCTTCGAATTTATGAATGTCAGATTCCGGTTTATCCGAAGAGTTATGAAACTGAATGATTTTAAAATCAAAATAATCATTTATAACATCTGCGAAAGTGATCAGCATCACTGCAATTTGGGTCTGTACTTCTTTTGAAAATTTGCGGTTACGTAAAAATTCATTTTCAATTTTTTCGACGTTTAGTGAGGTTTCCGCCAAAATTTGTTTCTCAGATCTTTGACGAAGTACTTCTATATTAATTTTGGGATTTTGGGCTAATATTCGTGCTATCTCCAATTCGTCAACTTGTCTGAATAATTCCCTTTTATCGTCAAGTGCTTTTTGGGTTCTGACTTTAACTTCAGGGTGTTTTAAAAAAGCGATAACGATTCTGGCAACTGTAGGCTCGTCTATTAGTTTTCTTAAATGCACTCTGTGAACTTCGTAAAGTTTTAAATTTGGATCATCAATCCCTGGGGTAGCGAAGCTTAAAACTGGTTTTTTTGGTCTTGGGATTTGGTAAAATAATAAACTTAAGCCTGCTAAGGTTTGTGGGGGATAGTTATACCCTCTTAATACTGCTGTAAAATAATTGTGTGTTTCTAAAATCTGGTTCGTTAAGGGATGTCCTTTGATGATTTCGTGAAGCTCGGCGGGAGCCTCAAAAGTTTCTCCGGGTTTTAAAAAATAAGATAAAGGTTGATTCATACTTTGAACAGCCTGAACAATCTCTTGATCATTTAAAACTGCTAAGGCTCTAGCTACAGCAATAACGCGGTATTGATTCAATGTATTCAACTTCAAAAGGTCATCGCGTCGAAACTGATTTCCCCGGCCAGGGATAGTTAATATTTGATTGTCTAAATTTTGAATTTCAGATTGTGACGCTAGAAAAATATTGCACTCATTTCCAAAGACGGAAATAGAGAAAAAGAATATAAAATTCAATACGAAAATTTTAGCCATGCGTACTCAAGTGAGTAGCTTTGTTCGGTTCTGCAGGCAATCCATGACCTTAATTTAGCAAGCAAATTTGTAATTTAGTTTAGCCTGTCAAAGGTATGGACAGACTATTTCTGAGTGATAAGTTCGTCCACTAACCCATGGTTTAAACTGATCTTCGGAATAACAATCGATTCTGCAGGCCAGAAGTGCATTATCCTTTGAATCATAAGCAAGGCCGGTAATATAACAGGGACGTTTTCTTCTTTCATCTGAAAAGCCTTCATGAAATGTTCAGGGTCCAAATCCATAATCATACCAATTAAAGTAGGCACATCTTTTTTAAGTATGACGTCTTCCTCTGGCAGTCCAAGAAGTTGTTTACGAATGCGCCCAATTCTTCTAAAATTTCCACCGGTTCCTAAGATAATACTTTTCTTCTTTGGTGGGGGACACGTTATAAAAATATCATCAATAATATCTAAAAGACTGTAGTAATTTTTCTTTAACTGACCCGTACCAATATCTTCAATCAGTCTTAAAGTGCCAACGTTTAAACTGGTTACAAAATCAATCTTATCGTCATTGACGATAGACACTTCTAAACTTCCACCGCCAATATCCATCAAAAGACTAGAGTGAGTTGTTGGCGTAAGTTTTCTTCTTAAAAGACTTGAACTGATGATTCTAGCTTCTTCTTTGCCGTCAATCACATCCACTTTTAGTTGAAACTTTTCTTGAATTTCGGCAACGACTTGCTTGTGATTTTTAGCATCACGAAAGGCACTTGTAGCAATGATTTTATATTTAGAAACTTTGTACTGATAAAAGTAATCTTTAATCTCTTTAAAGACCATCATGATCTGTTGGACTTTTTCATTACTGATGTGCCCAATCTGAAAAACGTCTGTCCCTAGTCTAAGGGCAAATCTTTTTTTTAAAATTAAGTTTTGCCTGTTTTTAGAATCAAGGGGCTCGCCTTTGACTAAAACTATTCGGGTGGCATTAGATCCAATATCTACAGTAGCTATAATCATGATGAATTTGTTCCTTATATATTTTTAAAAACAAAATATACGTTAAAGGTAATTTATTAAAACCCTTGCTGATGATTTAAAGTGTAAAGTCGTTTTAATTCAAGCTGAAAATTAACAGCCTTTCCTTTGACGGTCTTAACGCGCTTATAAGATCCGTCCTCTTTCATTTCCCAAGATTGAGTGTTGTCAGCGGCAATCAGATTTAAAATCGTCATCAGATTTTTTTTATGCACTAAGTTTTCTATGGGTGTTAAAACTTCAACTCTGCGGTCTAAATTACGTTTCATCCAGTCTGCGGATCCAATATAAAACAGACCATCTGTATGATCTTTCTGCCCATTTCTAAAATGATAAATTCTAGAATGTTCTAGAAATTGATCTACAATCGACGTGATTCTTAAATTTTTCAAACCCATTGTTTTTAAAACGCAAATACTTCTAACAGCCAAGTGAATTTCCACACCTTGTTCTGCGGCTTCGTAGAGTAAATCACAGACTTGTTTGTCTTCAAGGTTATTTAGTTTCAAAATTATTCCAGCAGGTTTACCCGCTTTGTGATTATCAATTTCTGTTTGAATCAATTCTAAAATGCGATCTCTTAAATTAAATGGGGCCACTAAAAGTTTGTTTAATTTACTGGGTGCCGACTTGCCCGTCAGAAAGTTAAACACGTGCACGACGTCTTCGGTGATTGCAGGCTCTGCAGTTAAATACCCTAAGTCTGTGTAAAAGTTTGCAGTGTCAGCGTTATAATTACCTGTCCCGATATGGGCGTAACACTGAAGGCCTTTTTCTTCTTTTCTAGTGATCAAAACAGTTTTACAATGTGTTTTAAGTCCAACGATACCGTAAATAATGTGGGCGCCTACGTCTTCTAATTTCATCGCCCAGGAAATATTATTTTGCTCGTCAAATCTGGCTTTAAGTTCAATGACACAAACGACTTCTTTTCCATTTTCGACAGCTTTAATCAAAGCTTTTACGAGTCGACTGTCTTTGTTGGTTCGATACAATGAAAGTTTAATCCCGATGACGTCAGGATCGTTCGAGGCTTCAATAATTAATCGCTCTACAGTGCTAGTGTAACTTTCATAAGGATGGTGAACCAAGACGCTATGTTCGCGGATTGTTCTAAAATATTCGGCAGAGGAATGGGCGTTACTAAATTTTGAAGGCGTGAACGGACTCCAAGGTGGAAACTTTAAAGACGTTCTACCGACATCGTACATTTGACTAAATTCGCCAAAATCTAAAGTCGGCATTTTTATTGAAAAAATGTCCTTGTCATAAATTGAAAGTTCTTCTTTTAAAACATTCAGTAACCATGAGTCTGGATTTTCCTCACATTCAAATTTAACAGTGTGACCAAACTTACGCTCTTTAAGTTCTTCAGAAATCATCTCTAAAATATCTTCGGCATCTTCTTCGTCGCGTTCAAATTCAATGTTTCTAGTCACTCTAAAAAATAAAGATGCTTTGATATTAAAATTTGGAAAAACAATTTGAAGCAATTCCCTGATCACTAGATTGATATGAATCCAGTTTTGTCCCTTCTCTCTGTTGATAGGGATAAAAGACGGAAATAAAGTCGGAATCTTAATTCTGGCAAAGGTAAGTTTATTCGAATTTGGAGTTTCTAACTTTACGGCCAACGAAGTCGATAAGGCCGAAATATGCGGGAATGGGTGACCTGGGTCCACAGCTAATGGAGTCAAAATAGGTAAAATGTTCGAATGGAAATACGAAGTGATATTTTTAACTTCTTCATCAGTTAAATCTTTCCAATCTAAAAAATAAATATTTTCGTTTGCTAAAGCAGGTTGAAGATCAAGGGTAAAGATTTGGCTTGCTCGGTTAAAGAGCGATTGAACTTCTTCATTGATTTGGGTCCAAATGTTTTCGCTAAAAACGTTTTTGTTTTTTAAAGCATCAGCCCTTGGAATAGAAAGGCGCTTCATAAAAAATTCATCAAGATTGCTTTGAAAAATACTTAAAAATCTAAGTCTTTCTAAAAGTGGTATTTTTGTGTCTTCGGATTGTTGCAAAACACGGTCATTAAAATACAACCAAGCTAATTCTCGGTTTAAATAATGATCTGTGTTTGATTTCATGGTTAGGTCCTAAGTTCACTTAAATTGCCTTCCGCTTTAAGCACCATTAGGTATTACCTAAAATCTTGAAATAATTCAATAAATCCCTAAGTTTGAAGTTTGTTAAAACCAAATAAAGTCCCTCTAAGAGAAACTTTTTTTAAATTCGCTGGTTTAATCTTTCAAGAGTCAAAATCTTTTCAAATGGGGACTTTATGAAGAAGCTATTTCTGGCCGTTTTCTTGTTTTGCGCTTCATGCACAACAGTCGAACCTTACTATCGTTCGCCAGCAAATTACGAAGAACAGCTTGAGGCCGACGCCAATCCACGAAATGAAGGCTATGTTTTAAGACATCGGCAGGTTGATCACACTGATAGTATTTTGGGCTTTTTATATGTTGCCACAGCAGTGATTGATTTGGTGGACCATGTTCATAACAGAAGGTGTCGCCACTAAGTCCTTAATTTTCCTCTATAATTTTTTAAACCTTACCTGCGTCTCAGTTCGCAGTGCCTTGTTCTTTAATCCTTAATATGATTAAAAATCGTATATATTAAGGAGCAATCATGTCTTTACAAACAGAACTAGGGGTCAAAGAGCATCACCCAAAAACATGGGAAAATCCACTGGGCTTAGATGGTGCAGAATTTTTAGAGTTTGCAGGACCAGAAGCCAAATTGCTTCATAAACTTATGGGTCAGCTTGGCTTTGTAAAAGTTGGAATTCATAAAACTCAACCTGTAACTTTGTATCGCCAAGGCGGAATTCAATTTATCATTAACGAAAGCCAAAATAGTTTTGCTGGTGATTTTATGAAATCCCATGGACCATCCATTTGCGCGCTAGCTTTGAAGGTCGAAGACGGTCAAAAGGCTTTCCAAGAAGCTGTTCGTCGTGGGGCAACTCCTTATGTTAATCGAAAAGTCAAGCCGCTTTCCTGCGATTTATGGAATTGGCAATGCGGTTGTATATTTCGTCGATCGTGATTCTGATGAAATTTATAAATCAGATTTTGACTTCATCGGTAAGGATGAAAAGCCCAAAGGTTTTGGTCTTCGCTACATAGATCATATGACCAACAATGTGCCTGTCAGTGAAATGCAAAAATGGTGCGACTATTACCAGAAGATTTTTAACTTTAAAGAGACTCGTTTTTTTAATATCAAAGGGGCAACAACCGGTTTGATCTCTAAAGTGATGAGTTCACCTTGCGGTAAACTTGCAATCCCAATCAATGAACCTACAGACAAAAAATCACAAATCCAAGAGTACTTAGATGAATATCATGGATCGGGAATTCAGCACGTGGCACTTGGCACTGATAATATTATTGAGTCCGTAAGAAAACTTCGTGAACAAGGAATTGATTTCTTAGACGTACCAGATAGTTATTATGACATGTTGAAAGTTCGACTTCCCCAAGTGACCGAAGATATCGAAGCTTTAAAAAAGTTAAAGATCATCGTCGATGGCGATCATAAAGGATATTTACTTCAAATCTTCACAAAAAATTTATGTGGTCCAATTTTTATAGAGATCATCCAAAGAAAAGGCCACGAAGGTTTTGGTGAAGGAAACTTTCAAGCTCTATTCGACGCCATCGAGCGCGATCAAAGAGCCAGAGGATACTTAGACTAATATGCATCACTATTTTCAAGGTAAAGACCCTTTAAAGCAGGCCCACAAAGCAATTCCTGAAGATCACATTGAAGAAGAACAAGGACTCCAAGGATTTTTTGGACCAGTATCCCACTTAGTGAAAAAAAATCCCAGCACACGTTGGGTGAATATTACAGGTCCTTTAAAACCGAGAATGTTCGACACAGTAAAACTCGCTGAAAAACTTGAGGAAAAGCTTAAAGTAAAAAGTGCTGATCCACAAAAGTCACCTTGGATTCGAATGTTCTTCAATAGCTCCATGGCCATTCATTTCACAACATGTGATGTGGGCCACACCGACAGTGCTTTTAGAAATGCGGATGGTGACACGATTTATTTTTGCCACGAAGGCGAAGGCGAGATTTGGACCGAGTACGGTTTGTTAAAATATAGCCGTGGCATGTATGTTGTGATTCCAAAATGTTTAACCCACTACTTTGTGCCGAAGGTAAAGACTAAGTTTTTGGTGATTGAAAATAAAACCAGCCACTATCAAGAACCTGACCGTGGCATAGCAGGACGAAATGCCTTATATGACAAACAAACTTTAGGACGTCCGGATCTTGATAAATTAAATCATGCGATGACGTCATCTAAGCATGATGTTTTAAAGATTAAAATTAAGCATGCTGATGAAATTTCAATTTATGAATACTCAGAGAATATTTTTGATGTGGTTTCATGGAAAGGGGATTTGTTCCCATACACACTACACATGGATGACATTATGCCGATCATGAGTCACAGGGCCCACTTGCCTCCAAGTGCGCACTCGACATTTGTAGCGAGGGACTTTGTGGTGTGTTCGTTCTTACCACGACCTTTAGAAACAGACGAAGATGCTTTAAAAGTTCCATTCTATCATCAGAATATTGATTACGATGAAATTTTATTTTATCACGATGGAGATTTTTTCAGTCGTGATAATTTACATGCGGGCATGTTAAGTTATCATCCTGCGGGATTCCCTCATGGCCCGCACCCAAAAGCTAGAAAAAATATTACAGGAAAGACGCACACCAACGAATACGCAGTGATGATTGATTCCAGATGGCCTCTTCAGCGGGATCAAGATCTTTCGAATATTGAATTGGAAGATTATTGGAAATCATGGATGTCTAAATAGGGCATGAGTTTTTTTCTTGAAAAACACTTAGGCTTAAGAATGAAT
>JANODG010000143.1:0-25681 GCA_031412575.1 Bdellovibrionales bacterium | reverse complement strand
CTTCGCCCAAGTCATACGAGGGTAATTGCAAGATGCAATCCAATAATTGTACCTTGTAAAGAGCTGACTTCATTTGGGTTTTTGTGGTTTAGGAAATTTGCTGTGGCTAAAGATTTGACACTCGAGTAGGCCCTACGCAGTGCAGTCCGTAGGACAGCGCAAAAAAAAACACCATCATTTCTGACAGTGTTTTTTAAATCTCAATCTTTAATTAAATCTAATTTAGATTAACGTAATGCGCTTGCAGCTTGAGCTGTTCCACCGCATCTGTTTGCTAACTCAGCCAATGAACCTGGAGTAGCTTGAGTAGCAGCATCTTCAGGAGATGAACCGTTAGCAACTAAATCAACAAATCTTTCTAATTGTTGAAAAGCAACACTAGTTACACCTGCACCAACTGCAGTTAAACTTCTTAAGAATTCACCGTTGATTACTTTTAAGAAATCAGCGTTACCTTGTGAATTGATAGTCGCGATATATGCATTCAATAAAGCCTGATATCTTCTTTCTTTGTTGATACCATTTACTTCGCCGTTATTTTTTACTTCTACCGACTCTAAAGCGTTTGCAATCGTTTGAAGATTTGCAACTACTGCCTGATTTGCACCAACAGCTAATGAAGCTGCAGCATTAATTCTGCTAAGTGCACCAACATCAACTCTAGGAGCGTTGACCTTTACTGCAGTCGAAACTCTTGTAGATAATGCTTCAATTACGGCAACGTTTGCAGATGCAAAAGAAGCTGTTAAAATAAAACCTAAGTTTAATACTAAAAATCCCTTCATGTGTTCTCCTTATAAATTTGATTCGTTATAGTTTTAATTTTCTGATTTTTAAACAACCAAATTAGAAGTTTGAATATTATTCAAAGAGTGTTTAAATAATCAAACTACATAAAATGACGGTTCTAAAATCATTTTCAAGATAGATGAATACATAATTTATGCCACCGGCTTAAATGCGATTAAATTGATGTTAAAATTTTGTAGAAAATTAAGTCTAAAGATATCAAGACTTTAGTGAGAGATGGATTAAGCGCAGGAAACTAAAAAAGTGTAAAAATCTTAGACAATGATGACAATAATAGCCAACAGATCTAATCGTATCAGGAAATTGTTATTTACTTTATTTGAGATAATTAAAATTTTGAATCTTTTTAGCTAATTTCCCACTAGCCTAAAAAGGCGATGTGAAGCATCCATGCTTCAAAACGTCCTACTGGTCAGACATCGCCCCCCCACTTATTATTAAAAGATGAGCGTGAAATATTTGCAAGGGGTTCTTGAAAAATAGGCATTATGCAGAATATCTAGACTTAAGACCCACAAGGGGCCTTGTTTTTAAGCTTGACGCAAAACAAAAAACCCTACGTTTTAGGCGTAGGGTTTCAGTAATTTAATGGCTAATCAAGATTTTAGGTCAAATTAATAACCTAAACCCCCGTTAGCCAATGTTTTGTCACTTATTGAATTCATTGGCATCACCTCCTCTCTGACTTAAGAAAGTCACCCTTATTATAACTCACTTTAGTTCTTAGTTATAAAATTAATAAAATTTAAGAATTATCCGCAATACAAGAACTATTATGTTTCTTTTCCTTAAAATAGTCCTCTAACACTAAATAAAACTTTCCGATAATATTAACGTATGGTTAAGTTTCAAAAAGTTTTAGCTTTGCTGGTTGTTTCATTATGGGTCACGGGCTGTGAAGTTTATAATGATGGGTTCGATTTAGGCTCTGGTATTGATGAGTGCGAAGCTTCAGGCGGAAATTGCGTAGAGCCGACAGGCTCAGGCTTACTTTCGCTGAACATTTCAAACGCCAGTCCCTACACGGTAAAAAGGCCTACAAATCGTCTTTTTGATCTTTCTGGTTTGTGCAACGAAGCTGATTTTTCCGAAAATATTATTGAGTATACGATTATTGAACCGACCACAGACGCTGTTTTGTATCCTACGGTTCAATTATTTAATGCCTGCAAACGCGGTAAGTTTAGAGTTCAAATTAACATCCCCGCTCCAACAAACGTTAATCAGCTCAAAAGGATTCGTTTAGAAATCGTTGGACGTGAATTAGATGGGACCGAGCAGCGAAACCCGTTGGCTGCCCAAAAAGACATCGATGTGATTTCTCTTTAGTTTAGAGTCTTTAACAGGTACATATGAAGTCTCATGTATTATTCTTCTATTCTAATACTGTTATTTTTTTCGTGTCTGAGTTGTTCGAAGATAAAACCAAGCAACATTGATATTACGTTTGACTATAACATTCCAATTGCACCTCAAAGCTTAGATCCAATCTTACAGCGTGGCATTCAAGCTAGATACTTACTAAATCATATTCATCGAACTCTTTATAAATGGGACTCGAAGGACAATCTAGTTTTAAGTGCGGCGGAAAGTTGTGATTGGGAAGGTCTAGAGTTTATTTGTAAACTAAAGAAGGGATTATACTTTCAAGTTTCAGATGTTGAGGTCAAAGCAAAACATTATATTTTCAGTTTAGAGCTAATCAAAGAAAACCAAAAAAATGACTTACTCGATTTTAAGACTATGAGCGTTTACGCCAAAGATGAATACACTCTTGTTTTTAAACTTAATAAAAAATCTAAATCGTTTGTTTATAAATTAGCACAAATCGAAATCTCTCCGCGCCCTGAAAAGAAACTTTACCCAAACATGTCTGATTACTTTTCGTCGGGTACATATAAAATTGAAGAGATTAAAAAAAATCAAAAAATCAGATTAAAGCATATTTCGAAAGACCTTTTTGTGAATGTGCACTTTATCGAAGACCAATCCACCGCGCTTAGAATGTATGAGAGGCAAGAGCTTGATTTGTTAACGCTTATCCCTGTTCGTGAGTTTGAAAAGTATAAAAACTCTGATCAGATTTTTCACGTGCCTATGTCTAGAATGGATGGGATTTTTTTTAATTCTTCCATGGATCTAAACTTTAAAAAAGCTTTGTTTCATGCACTAGACTTTAAAGAGTTACAAAAACTTTATTTTTCCATCGGAGTTCCAGGGTGCCCTGCCCTCCCTGAAAAACTTTATGAAGGGACCTACTGCTATGATTTTAATTTATCAAAAGCTAAATCATTTTTAAAAAATTCGACTTACAAAAAAGAACGCATAGTTTTAAGTTTTTCGTCCCTAGGTGGAGATGACATTCAACGAGGTATGGAGTGGATGGCTTATGAATGGAAAAAAAACTTAAACTTAAACGTTTCCATTGAGCCGTTAGAAACAGGAATCTTTTTGAACAAGATCAAGACGAAATCATTCGATATTATTCGGAAAGGACTGCCCTTAGATAGCCCGAAATGTTTAGATGGCTTAGTGCAATTCCAAAGTCTTAATCCCAATAATATCAACAATTTCAAAAATGAAGACTTCGACAATCATTTAAAAAAATTAGAAGCCGAGCCTGACCTTAAAGAATTATGCGACAGTGCTTTAAAGATATTACACGAAAATTATGTGTATTTGCCCTTGGGGAATATGTACTTTAGTTTTCTACAAAACCACAGGTTTACCGGCTGGAAAATTAATTCTTTAAATATAGTCGATGTTGAAGATCTTAAAAGGAATTTTTAATGACAAAAATTGCAATTATAACAGGGGCAAGTTCTGGAATAGGTCGACAAATTGCGCTTGATTTATCTAAAGTCGGTTATGAATGCATATTGCTTGGTCGAGGCTTAGAAAAGTTAAAATCAATTCATGCTGAATGTTTGAATTCAAAAATTTATCAGATTGATTTAAATAGTCCAAAATCAATTCAAACATTTATTTCAAAGTTTTTAAAAGATTATGAATCCATTAAGAATTCGAATGTCGTATTGATCAATAATGCAGGCATTGTAGAACGAGAAAGTTTTGAATCCTCGTCTATGGATTCATGGAACAAGCAGTTTCAAACTAATCTTTTCGGTCCTGTAAGTTTAACTATGGGCTTGGTTGAATTTTTAAAAAAACAGTCTGTGGGCAAAATTATAAATATATCGTCCACTTTAGGAATACGACCAATTCGCGAAACGTCTGCGTATTCAGCAAGTAAAGCAGCCATGAACAATTGGACAATGTCTTTAGCTTTGGAATTGTCGGAATATAAAATAAGTGTAAATGCCATTTGCCCAGGAATTATTGAAACCCCTTTACAGTCTTTTTATCAGACAGAAAATTTAGAGCTTAGAGAGACTTTAAATCGCATGCAGCCGTTGGGCCGAGTTGGTACCCCTTTGGATATTTCTAATTTAGTCAGTTACATCTGTTCTGAGCAATGTTCGTGGATGACAGGATCAATCCTTCCTTTGGATGGAGGAATTCTACTTGGATGATCAAAACAAAGTTCGTATATCGAAGCTTTTGACGGAGCGAAACATCTGTTCACGCACAAAGGCCGAAAAGTGGGTTGAACTTAAATGGATTAAATCCAATGGAAAAATAATTGAACGTCCAGAACACAAAGTTCATCTTCACGATTTCATTTTAATAGATCAAAAAGCTTTTAAAGAACTACAAGATCAAAAAACAATAATCTTAAATAAACCTATAAATTTCGTAAGCTCATTTGATGATCCAAAATATGAACAAGCCGTAACGCTTGTAAACAGATCAAATTTTGCAGTGAACATCAGTAAAGAAAATTACTCAGAAACAGACATCAAAATTTTTCAAAAATCACTGGGCGTGGTCGGAAGACTAGATGCCGATTCTAGAGGCTTACTTCTATTCACTCAAGACGGAAGCTTCGCAAAATCAATCATTGGCCCCGAAAGTAACGTCGAAAAAGAATACATCGTTAAAGTAAATGGTAGAATCACAGATGATAAACTGAAACTCTTAAGATTTGGTTTAAAACTAGATGATCAACCTTTAAAAAAAGCCATCGTCGAAGAAACCTCTTCAAGGACACTAAAATTTATCCTTACGGAAGGCAAAAAAAGACAAATCCGCCGAATGTGTAAAGCCGTCGACCTCGAAGCCATGGACCTCAAACGAGTCCGCATCGGCACAATCCACTTACCCAAAGACCTCAAAGAAGGCCAATGGATCTACCTCTAACCAACGAACCAAAACATTAAACCTTTACTTAAACAGAAAAAATTTTGAATTTTGAACGATCTAAGAAATCTCAAAAACACTCTTAACGACGCCAATATCGAGCTCAAACTCCCCTCTTCCTTCCGAGTTTAAAAAATATTTCGGAACGTCACCTTGCACTTTCCCTTATCTAAAAAACAAGAGAGAACGAAAGAGCTTTTTTATTTCGTAATTGATTAGATTTTGTCCCACAGTATGTTTTAAAACCGAGTTCGGATCGGCAAGCAGCTTGCTGAGAAAATAATGTTGCAAACATTATTTTCTCTGTAGCAAGCAAATGCCGACCGCTTGTTTGAGTGTTTTAGAACATACTGTGGGACAAAATCTAATCAATTACGAAATAAAAAAGCGGCTTATCAAATACCAATCTTGTCTTCGGCCCCCGCCGCCACTGTCTTCTCAGAAAAAGTTTTAATGTGATTCAACATCCAGTCTTTAGCATCAACACTCAAATCATGTCCCGCAGTTCTAGATATTTCAATCTGGTAATTAAATTTCTTCGCAATCGCTTTTGAACATCGAAAAGAAACTAATCGATCCCTAGTGCTTGTTAAAATTAAGCCTGGAGTTTCCATCACCTTTGGTGATTTAAAACCCGAGGCCGCATTTAATTGATTAAATATATTATATTTTTTTGGAGGATAATTTTCACGATTTCTAACCCAATCCCGAACAATCATTTCTTTGTTTTTAACATCATTGCACGTGATGTTAAAAATGGTTTCTTCCCAGCCTTTGTTGTTGTCGCGAATAACACTTTTGACAAAAGGAACATAAGCCCTAGGATTTAACCTCTGCCACGGCCAAGACAAGTCTGACACGCTAGAATTCATCATCACCAGTGCGTCCCACTCTGAACTTACCCAAGCCCAGTTCATTGCGACTAAGCCACCTAAGGACATCCCTACGATCACTTTCTTTGAATTGGGATCTAACTTCATTGAGTAATGTCGCCAGTCGTCCTGCAGCTTTCGTCTGAGTCCACGAATTGATGTTGGGGACAATTTATTTTGGCTTAAACCAAAACCCGGCAAATCTAAAAAGTGAACTTCATTTTGCAAAATTTTTTCGTAGGATTCTCGTTCATACCAGTGGAATTGATTCCTTGATAATCCGCGAAGAAATAGATACGAAATATTATGTTTCAACTAATCCTCGCGAATGTTATAAATTAGTAAGATATATTCGGATTGAAATTGAAGAGCGCTATTATCTTAAAAATTTATGTTTCATCTAAATGATAGAAACTTAATTTATTAAAATCAACCATAGCCAAGACTCCAAAAATTTCGGTTTGAGGATATTTTGCAATCATTCGACTTAAAACGTATTCAAATTTATTTTTTTGAGTGTAAGTCCAACGCCACTGGCTCATGAAGTGGGACTTAATTGATTTAACCTCGACTAAAACCATCTGTTTTTTTTTGGTTTTAAAAATAAGGTCAATTTCAATATCGGATATCTTTTTTCTATGCGCCACCAAGGACCACCCTAGACTTTCAAGATACATTCCCACAAGAATTTCACACCACATCCCTTTGATGTAGGTGTTAGGATTAGTTTTGTATATATTCTCGAACACCTTTAAAGGAAATTCGGTGTTCCGGACAAGGTCCAAGCTCTTTAATCTTATTTCTGTGACTTTCGGTTCCATATCCTTTGTGCTTGCGAAATTCATACTCAGGATATTTTACATCTAGCTCATCAACATAACGGTCACGACTGACTTTAGCCACGATACTAGCCGCTGAAATTTCCGGAACTAACCGGTCACCTTTGATCACCGTTTTTTGATCAAACTGATTTAAATTTGGAATTCTTTGATTGCCATCTACAACAATTAATTTCTTGTGAAGATTTAAACTTTTAAATTCTAAAACATTTTGTTCTAACAATTGATTTAAATTCATCACTGCTCGCTTCATCGCTAAAAATGTTGCTTGAAGGATGTTCACTTGATCTACTTCTTTATGAGTGGCGTAGCCAATTCCGACATAGTGCTTATCCATGATTTCATTGTAAAAAAAATTACGCTTTTCAGGAGTCAAAAGTTTTGAGTCTTTGTACAACGAACTAAAATTTTTTTTATTTCTAAAAACTACTGCGCCGGCAAATACTGGACCGCATAAACATCCACGACCAGCCTCATCCACACCAATGATTATAGATTCTAAATCAAGTATTAAATCTTCTTTAAGTGTTAACAAAAATTCCCCTCTTATTTTAAAGGAATATTGAAAACCAAAGAGGTATCTTGATCAAGTCACGAATCTTAAAAGGGACAGCATTTAAAATAAAAAAAAAGCTATGTTTTGCACATAGCCTTTTTTGCTTTTTATCTTTTTTTAAAATGCTAATTATTCAGCAGCTACAGCAGCTTCTTTTTTAGCTTTTGGTTCTTTCTTGCTTGTTTTTTCTTGTTGAATAATTTCAGTTGTTAAACGAGCCGCACGACCTTTTAAGTTTCTTAGATAGTAAATTCTTGAACGACGTACTTTACCTTTAAGATTTACTTGAACGCTATCGACAGAAGGACTGGCGAAGGGCCAAGTTCTTTCAACTCCAACGCCATCAGATACTTTTCTTACGGTAAAGGATTTTCCAACACCAGAACCTTGAACCTTGATTACAGTGCCTTTGAACAACTGAATTCTTTCTTTTTCGCCTTCTTTAACTTTAACGGAAACAGTAATAGTGTCACCAGTAGAGAAGTTAGAAAACTCGCGTTTTGGGCTTAATTTAGCAACGATTTTGTCGATTAAATTCATAGTGTTATCCTCGAATAAAGATCATTTTTATATTATGAGCGGTGTAAGCGGTCAAGCACTATTGCAACTGCGGCTCGAACAGAAAGATGTCTAAAATCCGAGCCTTCGTACCCCACAATGGGCTCTAAAAGCCCGTCACAGAGCTGAAACACGGTATTTGTCAGACCTGAGCCTGTTCCGAATAAAAGTAATATTTTTTTTAATTCGTCATTTTTTTTATTTTTTTCTAGCTTCATCTTTAAGTCGTCGAACGAAATCATCGGGTAATCTTGGTGATTTTTGGCACTTGTGGCAAAAATCTGATCAAAGCCAAACTGTTCTTTCAAGGCTTTCAGGCTTTCGCTAGTTTTAATAATTTTTATGGCTTCTGCTCTTAAAGGATTAAATTCCTTTCCAGAACCGGACAACCAATGATCCTTAAGACGCTCTACGAACATAAGCTGTTCTTTAGACGGGTGAACTAAGTGATAGTTTTTAACTCCATAACTTCGACAAACTCTTGCAATATCATGAATGTCAAAATGGGTGATTGTCGTCGCGACAATTGATTTATTTCTGTTAAAGACAGGGTGATGAATTAAAGCTAAGTGAAGCTCAATCACAAAATAGTCCTAAGATTTTCATAACAGAAATAGTCCTTTAAAGCGTAGTTCATAATTCACTACCTTTAAGTAGCTCTGATATTTTATCTGGAGTGTAAAGAGCTTTTAAGTTTTTTGATACCACATCGTTTTTCATGCATTTCTTGAAGTTCGCTTTGTCTTTAGCTTTTATTAATTCTGGCCGTCTAAAAAAAGTCTCTGCAAACGATATGGCTTTCTTCCATTCAGCGATTAGCTCGTGGTGACCTGATGTTAAGATTTCCGGAACCTTGAAGGTATTCCACTCAGCGGGCCTTGTGTATTGAGGAGCCTCTAACAGTTGATCGTGACTAAATGAATCTTCTTCTGAGCTTAACTTATTACCTAAAACCTCGGGTAAAAGGCGACCAACACTTTCGATGATTGCTAAAGCTGCAACCTCGCCCCCATTTAGAATATAATCACCCACTGAAATTTCTTGATCACACACCGAATCTAAAAATCTTTGATCAAAGCCTGCGTATCGTCCGCATATTAAAATTTTAGGCGTTGAATCTTGGCTCCACAGTTCTGCCATCTGCTGATTCCACTTTTCCCCTTTCGGAGTTAAAGCAATAACTTTAGCATTCTTAAATTCCGGTTTAGACTTGATACTTTCAACCGCATTTTGAAGAACTTCGGGAATGAGTAACATTCCGTCGGAACCCCCATAAACTTGATCATCAACTTTTTTATGTTTTCCTAATCCAAAATCCCTTAAGTTCACCGTATTTAATTGAATGATATTATTGTCCCGCGCCGTCTGTATCAAACCATACAGATTCTCAAAAATTTCAGGAAACAAACTAATTACTGTGATTAACAACCCTACTCCTCATCACCATCAAAGCTCTCTTTCAACTTATACTCCTCAGACAAAAGATCTTCCGGAAATTTCATCTTAATCTTTTTTTCGGGCCTTAAAATCTCTTCAATGAAATGATCCACATAAGGAATTTCGAAATAGCCTTGATAGGTCTTAAGTACCAACAAAAAGTGCGCTGGAGTTTCTTTAAATGCGACTATCTGTCCGCGCACACGACCATCAACTTCGACGTCAAAACCCGCAAGTTCTGATAAAAAAGGCTCTTCACCATCTGAAGTTATAAACAAAGCTTCATCCGCAAATACATCTTTACCTTTTAGGGTTTCAGCAGAGTTACGATCATTGAATTCAGCTAACTTTAAAATCCAAAAAGTTTTATTTTGACGAAGACTTACGAGTTCATAATTTGTTTCAATGATGTTTACGAAATCTAAACTGTCCAGCCACTCAACTTCTGAACTTAAAAATTTAATCTTAAACTCGCCCTTAATGCCATGGGCGTCGATAATTTTGCCAACTAGTTTTAATCCCATTTCTTAAGTCCCTTAAAACACAAAAAGCCAGCAAGCTGGCTTTGGTTAATCATTAAATTTAAGTCAAAAATTAGAAAACTAAATTATTCAACAATCTCTAAAACACTTCTTTTACGAAGCTTTGTGCTTGCAGCTGTTAGTATTGTTCTCATCGATCTAGCAGTGCGACCTTGTTTTCCAATAACTTTACCTAAATCTTCTTTTGCAACTTTTAACTCAACAACAGTTGTTTGTTCTCCGACTATTTCTTTCACAGAAACTTGATCAGGAAAATCTACAAGTGACTTTGCCATAAACTCAACTAATTCTTTTAAACTTAAATCCATAATGCCCCTTCTTAATGAACTGTGTTTTCAACTTCGACATTCTATGGATGAGAAAAGGAAGTCAAGGCACCCAAAATAATTTTTAACTAAATTATCCTAATATTTATTTATATGTTTTAAAACTAGGCTTTAGGTTGTGCTTGGGCTTTTCTAATTAAAGATTTTACTCTTAAAGTTGGTTGCGCACCCTTTGCAATCCAAGAACTTACTTTGTCCAAATCAAGTTGTAATTCTTTGGCTTGACCAGATGGAGAAGGATTGTAACTTCCGATAACTTCAATAAATTTACCACCTAGCGAACTTTTTGAATCTGCTACTGTTACACGATACATTGGGTTATGTTTTGAACCGACTCTAGCTAAGCGAATAACGACCATGAAATTAATCTCCTAAATAAATTTTTGTAAAATCAAGGTCTGATTATTATATGTTTGTAGAAATTAATTCAACCTTAAAGATGAGTTAAACCCTTAAATTGCTGGAAAAAAATGTCTTTATTGCATTAATCTACGACTATATAGGCACTTTAAAACCATTAGAATTTGGAAAAATCCCTAAAACGGCATTTTCCCGCGGCCGCCAAATCCCATTTTCATCATAGAACTCATCATTTTTTGGGACTGCTCGAACTGCTTTATGAATTTGTTCACGTCACTGACTTGGGTGCCTGAACCTTTAGCGATTCTTAAACGTCTAGATCCATTTAATATTTTGTGGTTACTTCGTTCTTTTAAAGTCATGGACTGAATGATAGCCTCGATCTTTTTCATTTCTTTATCTGGTGGGGCCATGCCTTCCATTTGTTTTTTAAGCTGACCCATACCTGGTAGCATACCCATGATCGAACTCATGCCGCCCATCTTTTTCATCATCTGAAGCTGTTGTAAAAAATCATCCACAGTGAATTGATTTTTAGCCATTTTTTGAGCTTGGGCTTTAGCGTCTTTCTCGCTAATCATCTCTTGGGCTTTTTCAACCAAAGTGACCACATCCCCGCGATCTAAAATTCGTGACGCTAAACGATCCGGGTGAAACACTTCAAGGGCGGTCACCTTCTCACCTTCCCCTAAAAATTTAATTGGAATACCAACTTCGTGTTTAATACTTAAAGCGGCACCCCCACGAGCGTCGCCGTCTATTTTAGTTAAGATCAAACCCGTAAGGCCTAAAGTATTATGAAACCCTTGGGCCACTTGTACGGACTGCTGACCCAACATCGCATCAGCCACAAGTAAAATTTCTTGAGGTGTAACTTCTGTTTTTAGCTCTTTAAGTTCATTCATCAATTGGTCATCAATTTGCAAACGACCCGCGGTATCTAGGATTAAAACATCAATTAAATTTTCTTTTCGCCAAGCTTCGGCCAATTTCAGAATTTGGAGTGGTTTATCCTGAGCTTTAGAATCAAAACAGGGAACATTAATTTGTTTAGCTAAAGTTTTTAATTGTTCGATGGCCGCAGGACGGTACACATCAAGTGGCACAAGCCCCACTTGCTTACCAAATTTATTTTTAATGTGAAGGGCAAGCTTTGCAGCGGATGTGGTTTTACCTACCCCTTGCAGACCAACAAGTAAAATGTAAGAAGGCGTTTTTTTAACATCAATAAATACAGCTTCGCCGCCTAATAAACTGGTCAGTTCATCATTTACAATTTTGATGAATTGTTGATCGGGGGAAATACTTTTTAAAACCTCTTGGCCTAAAGCTTTTGTTTTTACATTCTCGATAAAAGTTTTAACAACTTTAAAGTTCACGTCGGCTTCTAAAAAGCTCATGCGAATGTCTTTTAGCGCGTCTTGGATGTTAGCTTCCGTAATTTTAGACTGACCACGTAAACTTTTAATGGAACTTAAAAGCTTATCTGACAACTGTTCAAACATAAATTACCACCTTTGAAAACTTCCCTTTTCAATAGCATACTTAGCTATAAAAAACGAAATGAATAAACTTAAAGTCGAGACGATCAAGGCCATTTCGACCGCTACATCAGCTTCACCCAACATCGCATATCTAAAGCCATTGATATAATAAAGCAGCGGATTATATAAGGAAACTTGCTGCCAAAATGGGCTTAAATTGTTAATCGAGAAAAACACTCCTCCTAAAAACATCAGCGGAGTTAAGATTAAGGATCCCACAGCGCTCATTTCATCGAAAGACTTGGCCCAAATCGCAACAATGATGCCGACAAGTGAAAACACTACGGCCCCTATTGTTAAAAACGCGAAAAATAAAAGATAACTTTGGATATGTATAAGTTCACCATAAGTGAAGTAATAAAAGACTTCGCCGACGAACAAAGTTAAAAAGCCCACTAAAAATCCACGAGTCAATGCCCCAACACATAAAGCCCAGATGATCCCTTGAGTGGTCAAAGGGACCACGCGCCAATCTTCGACATCCCCACTGAATTTTCCACTGACGATTGAACTTGAAGAGTTTTGAAAGGCGTTGTTTAAGCAAGCCATCATCACAAGGCCCGGAATGATAAAGGCAAGATACGTAATGCCCGAATCTAATTTAATACTTTCACCAAGACTAACGCCAAAGATTAAAAGATATAAAATAGAATTCACAAGTGGAGTAAAAATTGTTTGAAACAAAACTTTTAAATAGCGATGAATTTCACGGCGAACAAGCGTTATAAAGGACACATTAAAAAAACTCATAACCCACCTTTTTGATCAATTATCACTTTAAAGGCATCTTCAAGATTTCCTTCCACTAAATGAATGTCTTCTATTTCAGAAAGATGTTCACCCAAATCCCTTAATATATCGCCCACTTTAGAATGGGACGGCAATTTAAAAGTCACCACTTGGTCTTCCGTCTTATGAATAAGTTTGTGATTTAGATTAATTTTTTTATTAAATTCGATTTTTAAAAATCTTTGAGTTAAATCTTTGATTAGATTTTTAGTATCATCGACTTTTAAAAGCTGACCCTTATGTATCACTCCAATGCGATCACATAAGGCTTCTGCCTCTTCTAAATAATGAGTGGTAAGAAGAATTGTAACTCCACTTTTTTTAAGCTCTAAAACAAAATCCCAAAGAGATGATCGAAGCTGAATATCTACTCCCGCAGTTGGTTCGTCGAGCAAAAGGAGTTTCGGTTTATGCACTAAAGCTTTTGCAATCATTAATCTTCTCTTCATCCCACCGGATAGCTGTTTTACTTTTTTATGTTTGTGTTCAGAAAGATTTAATCTTTCTAATAAATATAAAATGTAATCTTGATTTTTATTTAAGCCATAATATCCGGAGTGAAAGTCTAAGATTTCTAGAACAGAAAAAAATCCATGATTTACAATTTCCTGAGGAACAAACCCAATCTGACTTTTAGCCTTAAGTGTGTCTTTCTTTAAATCATAATCAAAAATTTGGATGTCCCCGGAAAAAGGAGTTTCTAAGGTGACCAAACACGCAATGGTGGATGTTTTACCTGCACCGTTTGGTCCCAAAAGACCAAAAATTTCACCGGATTTTAATTCTAAATTTAAGCTTTTGACAGCTTCGAAATCTTTATATTTGACCACAAGATTGGTGATTTTTAAGGGGCTCATAATTTTTCCATAATTGTCTGGGTAATTTGACTCGAGGACGTTTTGGGTAATATACACAACCTATGAGCCAGAGTAAAATCCATGTCACCGCTTTTTATCTTTTCTTTTCTTGGCCTAAAGACACGGATTTTTTAAAATTGTCCAACCACATCGAATCGTGGTGCGAAGAGCGAAATATTTTAGGTCTATTGCTTATTGGAAATGAAGGATTTAACGGCACTATGGCGTCAGAATCTTTTGAGGCCTTGGAAGAATTTAGGCTTTACCTGCATGAACTTGGTCAACTCGATAGCACTATCCAGATTGAATTTAAACACAGTATTTCGCACTTTATGCCTTTTCGTCGCACAAAAGTTAAAGTCAAAACTGAAATTGTGACTTTGGGTAATCCAAATGTTGTGCCTCCAACTTTTAAGAATAATAGCCACTTAAGTCCCAAAGAATGGAATAAATTGATCAAAAGTAAAAATCCAGTGGTTCTTGATGTCAGAAACGACTACGAAATGGAAATTGGAAAATTTAAGACGGCTTTAGACTGGACAATGAAAGAGTTCACGGAATTTCCGGACTTAGTTAAAAACTTAACACGCTCTGAAAAGGAAAATTTTGAAGTTGAAAACTCCGGTGACGAAAAATTAGAACATAAGTTATCCCATTCAAAAATTGATAAAAATCAGCCGATTTTAATGTATTGCACCGGTGGGATCAGATGCGAAAAAGCCTCGATTGAAATGAAAAACCAAGGATTTTCTGAAGTGTATCAGTTAGATGGTGGCATATTAAATTATATCAAAGAGTATCCAAATGATGAATTTGTAGGTGAATGTTTTGTATTTGATCACAGAGTCGCAGTTGATCAAAACTTACAGCCTACTCAAAAATACGTATTGTGCCCACATTGCGGCCAGCCGGCTGAAGTGTCGCCTTTTGACTGCGCTCAGTGTGGTGTTCCGACGAATGTTTGTAATAGTTGCCTAGAAAATGAAGTTCACGATTTATCCATTAGAACGTGTTCAAAAAATTGCAAACACCACTACCAGATGGGACACAAATCAAAACGTCCACACTTGGACTCTCGAAAGAAATATAAAGATTCAATCTCTGAAATTAAACCTTCTTAAAACCGAACAATTTAAATTGTTTAAAGCCGGATACATTCCCGCATCATAAGATTGAACCTCAACTAATAATTTGCACAGAATAAAACAATGCGATATCTCTTGAACTTCGAAACAAGTTTAATTTAGGGGGATAAAAGTTGAACATTGTTGAAGATTTTATACTTTTCGTTTTTACTTTAATACTAATGACCATGCTCAATTCTAAATTTGCTTTCAGCGCTGAAAGTATTTTTTGTGCGAAAGATCAGATCTCTAAAATCCAATCGCAATATATTTTTATCGGAGAAGATCACAGAGATTACAAATCAAAGAAATTCATAGTGGATTACTTACCTGTGCTTAAGTTTATTGGTTTTGATACTATTTTCGTCGAGTACATCGAAAGCTACGATCAAAAAACTTTAGATTTATATAACACAAATCCAGTAGCCTACCGTGAAAGGACGTTTAGAACTTATGGCTTACCAGGAGACTGGGGATATAGCCCAACGGACTATCTTTTGCTGACTGATGCTGTTGGGTTTTACGACTTCGACATTTATGGTTTAGATCGACGCTCTGATTTAAGGTTCAATATCGATGAGAACATGAAAATGGCAATTCGCGATCAGCATATGTTTAATTTGGCGAAAAAGTTCATCTTAGAAAATCCCTTTAAAAAAATTATCTTTTTTAATGGATCTTCTCATTCTTTTGTAAATACAAAACTGTCGAAGCCAAGTTTTTATCAACTTTTTAAAACGCATTTCCGAGAGGCAACCACGACAAATATAAAAATTGATTATTTTAACTACGACTCATTGACTCGGGAAAGAATTAGAATTTCAAGTGTTAAACCTAAAGCTGTTTGTCCTGGGGATTATATTCTTTTTTCGCCGCTCTTAAAAAATGATTTTGATTTTTATCTTTTTGAAAACACAACAGATTTTTTACCTACGATCGATTATCCTACGTCAATGCCAATTTAGACTTGAATTTAAACCCTCACAACCTATACTAATTTTAGACTAGGACGGCTGTGAAAAATATCTCGTACGAAATAAAAATCGAAAATCAACCTACTGAAACTACCTGTGGACCAACTTGTCTTAACAGCATATTTACCTACTTAAAAAAACCCATTCCTTTAAAACAAACCATGGCCGAAGTCCGGTACTTAGATACTGGGGGCACTATGGGTGAAGCCTTAGGGATTTATGCTCTTGAAAATGACTTAAAAGCCACAGTTTATACACATAATTTAAATGTTTTTGATCCGACATGGTTTAAATTAAATAAAAAACAAATGATTAAAAAACTTAAACGACAAATTCGAGCACCTAAAACTTTGAAAATTAAGAAGTCTTCCAAGCTCTATATCGATTTTTTAAGACTTGGGGGAAATGTAAAATTTAAGCCCTTAACGACGTCGTTTTTGTACGATTTACTCGTAGAAAAAGGGCCTGTGATTGTGGGCTTAAGCTCAACGTATTTGTACATGTCGGCCCGTGAAAGAAACGACGACAATGAAGAGGATGATGTTTTTGGATCACCACAGGGGCACTTTGTGGTTTTAGGTGGAATGAGTCATGATCATTCTAAAGTTGAAGTCTTTGACCCACTGGACGAAAATCCAATCAGTAAATCAAATAACTATACGATAGATTCCACACGTTTTATTAACTCTATCTTAATTGGAGCTATCACATACGATGCCAACATCATTGTGATCGAGGATTAAAAGTGAAAAACTTAATTGTTGTTAGTAATGAAAAAGAAAAAGAATTTTATCAGACCAGTGATTTAAGTTACAAAACTTTAACTGCTGAAGAGTATTTAAAATCATCATCAACGTCTTTAGATACCAAAGAAAGAAATAAAGTTTTTAATTTATGTAATGACTATTCGTACTGTAAAAAAGGGTACTACGTATCTTTACTTGCGGAAGCCCGTGGGGATAGGCCCTACCCTCAAGTAGGATTAATTACTGAGATTCAAAATAAAGAGTCCTTAAAGTTTTTTTCCGAACAAGTTCAAGAATCTACAAATAGACTTTTAAAAAGTTTGAAAATGGATACTTTCGATTTAAGTATTTATTTCGGTAAAAATTTATCAGAAAAATATAGCTTACTTGCAAAACAGATCTTTAATCATTTCCAAGCCCCGCTTATGAAAGTTTCTTTTATTAAAAAAGAAGATTTGTGGATTGTAAAATCGATCAATCCTATCCCCTTGAAATCTATTCCTGAATCACACAAGGATTTTTTAAAAGCGTCGTTGCAAGACTTCTTTGAAAAAAATAAAACCATTTCGAAAAACAAACCTAAGGTTTATAAGTATGATCTGGCTATTTTATGCAATGAAGACGAACCTATGCCACCATCTGATGCGAAGGCCATCAAAAAATTTATTCATGCGGCTAATGACTTAAGAATTTATGCCGACATCATTGGTCCAAAAGATTTTGGGGCTATAGCCAAGTACGATGCGTTGTTTATTCGGGAAACTACCAGTGTATCTACCCACACCTACAAATTTTCGCTTTTTGCTCAGTCGGAAGATATGGTCGTGATCGATGACCCAAATAGTATTTTAAGGTGCTGTAATAAAGTATTTTTAAACGACTATTTACTTAAAAAAAATATCCCAACTCCAAAAACCTCGATCGTTTTTAAAAATACAAACTTCGATGATTTTAAATTAGATTACCCTCTAGTGATTAAAAAACCTGACAGTGCGTTTTCTGCAGGTGTTAAGAAAGTTCAAAACTTGGAGGAACTTGTCACGATTTCTGACGAGTATTTTAAAGAATCCGACTTACTGATTCTTCAAGAGTATGTGAAGACAAGTTATGACTGGCGTATTGGACTGATCGATAATGAACCTTTTTACGCGTGTAAGTATTTTATGGCCGACGGACATTGGCAAATTGTAAAACATGAAGATGGCAAATCCATCGATGGGTTTGCAGAAACTTTGGCCATAGAAGAAGTCCCTAAAGAAGTTTTAAGTTTGGCTAAAAAAGCGTGTAAAGACATCGGTGATGGGCTTTACGGTGTTGATATTAAAGACGTCGGTAACGGAAAGTATCTTGTCATTGAAATCAACGACAACCCCAATATTGATTACGGTGTGGAGGATAAAATTATTGGGGATAGTTTATATAGCAAGATTATGCTTTCATTTTTAAAAAGACTGGAGTCAAGATAATGAAATATCCTTTAATGACATCTTTTGGAATAGAACTTGAGTACATGGTTGTGAATAAAACAACAATGGACATTATGCCTATTGTGCCAGAATTTTTTGAGAAACTTTTTGGTTCTTTCACCAACGAAATTAAACACGCCAGCATCACTTGGTCCAATGAACTTGTCTGCCATGTGATTGAACTTAAAAACGACATCCCTGTCAGTGATTTAAAGAAACTTAATTTAGACTTTCAAATTGAAATTAAGTTGATCAATGATGAGCTTAAAGCCTTTAATGCCATTTTGCTTCCAACAGCCATGCATCCATGGATGAACCCTGACACTGAAACTAAAATTTGGCCTCATGAAAATAACGAGATATATTCTTCGTACGATAGAATTTTTTCTTGTAAAGGTCACGGTTGGTCTAATTTACAAAGTATGCACATCAATTTAGGTTTTTCGAACGATAAAGAGTTTGAAAAACTTCACGCAGCCGTCAGATTAATATTACCTTTGATTCCGGCGCTGTCTTCAAGCTCGCCGATTTTCGAAAGTAAACTTGGCACGCACTTGAGCTCAAGGCTTGCTTTCTATTTAGAAAATCAAAGACGTATACCCAGCATTATAGGGTCTGCGATTCCAGAACAAGCGTGGTCTAAAGCTGAGTATGAGAATAAAATTTTAAGACCTATGTATAAAGATATCGCACCATTAGATACAGAAAATGTGTTGCAGTATGAATGGCTAAATTCCAGAGCAGCCATTCCGAAGTTTGAAAGAGATAGCATTGAAATTAGACTTTGTGACACCAACGAAAATTCATTTGTTGATATGTCGATTGCCATTTTTTGGACCAAAGTTTTAAAGACTTTAATCAAAGAAGAGTGGATCAGTTTAGCTGATCAAAAAAGCTTTTCAGAAGTTGAGTTGAAAAAAATTCTAGTTTCTAATGTCAAAGATGGCCCTAAGGCTTTAGTTTCAGACGCTAAATATTTAGACTTATGGGAAATGGATGACGAAGCGACTTCAAAAGAAGTGTTGGTTCAAATCTATGAGTCTTTAAAATATGAAAAAACTGAAGTTCAGTATCAGAAGCCTATTGAATACATTTTGAATCACGGCACTTTGTCTGAGCGCATTTTAAAGTCTTTAAATAATGATTTTTCCAAAGCTAAAATGATTGAAGTTTATCAAAGGCTTTCAAGATGCTTGAATGAGGTTAAATTTTTTGAAGGCTAAAAAAGAACCTTATATTTTAATCACTTGTGAACACGCAGACTATCAAATACCTAAATTTATTAAATCAAAAATTCCAAAAGAGTATTCTTTAGTAAATTTAAAAAAAATGCACGCGTCTTATGACGAAAATGCCTTAAAGTTTAGTCAGCTGATGTTAAAAGACTTTAAAAAAATGGGAATAAAATCAGATTTAATTTCATATCCCTACACTAGACTTATTATCGATGCGAACAGAACGAAAGGAAATTTAGGGTTCCATTCGAAAATTTGCGCGCACTTAAGTGATCTTGAAATTCAAAAAGTTGAAAAAAAATATTTTGAGTATTTGTATCAAGCAGAATCCTTGATTGAAAAAAAATTAAAGACTCATGATGTTTATATTTTCTCAGTGCACAGTTTTGTACCTATTTATAAAACGAAGAAAAGAAAAACTGAAATTGGATTATTATTTAGGACAAAAATTAAAAAAGAAAATACATTCGCAAGAAGTCTTAAAAAAGAAATACAATCGCTTGACCCAAAGTTAAATGTACATAAGAATTTACCTTATAGAGGCCACACCGATTGTTTTTTGAATTACATCTTAGATCAACATAAAAACAAAACATCGGTGAATGGTCTCTTTTTTGAATTGAATCAAAATTTTATTTCTTCCGACATTTCAAATAAATCAAGAATGATCACAAGTGCATTAATAAGCTCAATTTGAAAAGTACTTTAAAGAATTTAGAAATTTAACAACCTGTTTTCCAAGCTTAAGGATGGAAGATTACAATTAGATTTTATTTATTTTTGGTTTTATGTTTCGCTCGGGAGAGCGTGATAAGAAAGGATCTATATTCAATCGTCACAGCTAAAATTCAGTATTCTGTAATACTTGAGAGCGAGCATCCGAATTAGAAACTTTAGGTATTTAGTTTTTTAAATTTTTGCTGGATTTTTTAAAAATTGGTTGCGGGAGAAGGATTCGAACCTCCGACCTTCGGGTTATGAGCCCGACGAGCTACCAGGCTGCTCCATCCCGCGCCAGATGGAATAGATTTAGGCCTGATCAACCGAGATGTCAATCGACTTAAGTTAAATGATTAAGTTTGTTCTTTTTTTAGGCGAGTTTTTATTTTAAAAGGAAATATTTATTGATAGAAAAATTCAAATTACGAATTATTTTAAAATAAGTTTTTATAAATAAATATTATTTTTATGATACATCTTTAAAAAAAAATTTGGTTTCCCATCCTTGGGAATATATGAAAAAAGCGTCCTCCCCACTTCTTATAACTTCAAAACCAATCCCCCAACCAGTTTCAAAGCACCCCGTATTCCTTTGGGACTTTGGTTTTTGTCATCCATGACCTGAGTTTAATCGCCCCCCTCCATTCTGACTGACTTTTCCCCCTTCAGTCTTCTGGTCGGCTTCAAACACAACCTTCTATCTCATTGCAAACCCAGGACCATGAAATTCGAGGCCAAAGTGACACTAAACACTAAAAAACAGGGATTTCGAAAAATAGATCTTAAATTTTGGTGGTGCAAAAATACTAATGGAGACATTTTGTCCCCATTTTTTGATTAAACTTAAAGACTTTTAGGATTAAGGCATTATCTAAAGTCAGTAATATAAATTACTGACCAAAGAGAACCTTAGGGTTTAATTTTTCGGTGCCGGCGGCTTACCAATAGTGCTGTCCACGGCGGCTTGGTCCATAATCACAAATAGCTGAGCATTCGGGTCTGTCGTGTCTAAATCGGCTTTAGGATCTAAGATGATGCTGTTTGTGCCAAAGTCATATCTCCACCACTTTGGATCAACATCTTGGGTACCAAACTTAACTTTAATCGTTCCATCGACCGGACGAACCGGCAACGGAATTTTTTGTGACACACGAATTCGAATGTCATCACCAATGTTGGCAAGCTTATCACCGAACAAAGGGTCACAAAGACTAAATACATTTGTCAGATCAAAAAAGTCTTTCGAGATAGTTGGGTTCGTCGGAGTGAAAGTAAGCCCTCCACCAATTTTTGTATTATATGCGTTTGTAAACATCGTTAAGAAATCTAACAAGTTGTCTGGTTCACGATCGTCTTGTCCACATGAATCCATGAAAAATGCTGGATACGACATAACCCCGTAACCTAAGACTCTGTCATAGTCATAAGCTTTGCTGTTAATTAATGTATTAATAACTTTAAAGCTTGAAGTCTGTAAACTTTGATCTGTTGTATCCGTAATGAATATCAAAACAAAAAACGCATCGGACCTTAAAAAACCTGGATTTAAATTCTTTGAAGTATCAATGGCAGCATACAGTGGATCGAAAAATTTTTCTTCATAGTCACCGCTCGTCCCTACATTTTTAATGTTTTGAGCTAAAGCTAGTAAACCATTCGGAGTCTTACGAGTTACAAATTTTGGATTACCTTGAAGTTTTCCTGATTTATCTGCGTAATTAAAACCAATGGAAGTTGAGATCACGCCAATTTGATAATCAAGAAATTTATTTTTTTCCATTTCTGTCGTAAACAAACTAATATTTTTTGCAAGTTTGTCTTGAGCAACACCCATACTCCCAGAATCATCAATTAAGAAAAGAATATCAACTTTAGGGCTAACACTGATGTTATAACCTTGCTGAACTTCTTCTGGCACGAATGGCCGTTTTGGTATTAGTGTTCTTTCACCATTGTAACAATTGGTTAAAAGCACGACGGATAATAAAAGTGATAGTCTTTTTAAAAGCAAATGTCCCCCTTTGTTTTAAAAAAATACGTCACGCCAATGATAAATAATATTTATTCATGTTGGCGCTTCATACTATGACTTAAATTGTATACTTACTATTCAGGTTTACCAATAGTATTTGTGGGATCGGCTTGATCCATCACGACAAAAAGCTGCGCTCCGTTAAGGCTTTGGTCTAGCTCAACTTCAGGGTTTAGAATAATACTATTTGTTCCAAAGTCGTATCTCCACCACTGCTGATCAATCTCTTCAGATCCATAAAGTAAACGAATTGTTCCATCGATAGGACGAACTGGTAAAGGAATTTTTTGTGAAACTCTAAGACGAATATCATCACCGATATTTGCTAATTTTTGACCGTATAGAGGATCACATAAACTAAAAACATTCGTTAGATTATAAAAGTTTGGAGGCACATCAGATTGTGTCGCAGGTGCCATTACGCCCCCACCAATTTGTGTATCGTAAGCATTGGAAAATAAAGACAAGAAATTAAAAATGGAAACCGGATTTTTGTTCGTTTCATCTTGGGAGCATGTATCCGAAAAGTAAGTTGGGTATGCAAAAACACCATAACCTAATACTCGGTCGGCATCATAACCTTTTAAGCTAACCAACATATCGTGAACTTTAAAACCTGAAAAATTTAAACTTTGATCTTCTGCATCTGTAATGACAATCAAAACAAAAAAAGCGTCTGATCTAAAAAAACCAGGATTTAAATTTAATGAAGGATCAACAGTAGCCTGAACTGGATCAAATATTTTTTCAGTCGCATCTCCGCTTGTTCCTACCGATGAAATATTATTTGGTAAAACTGAAATGCCATTCGGAGTTTTACGTGTGACTAACGGAATACCACCAATAAGTTTACCGGATCTAGTAGGATAACTGCTTCCTATAGATGAAGAAATCACACCAACTTGGTAATCTAAAAATTGGTTTTTTTCCATGGCCGAAGTGAACAACTGAATATTTTGTGCCAGTTTGTCTTGGGCAGAACTCATACTTCCAGAATCATCAATAATAAATAAAATATCTACTTTAGGTTCAACACGAACATTAAAACCTTCCGTGACTTCTTCAGCCATAAAAGGACGCTGAGGAATCAAAGAAGACTCACCTGAATAACAACCGGCTAAAGAAATACTAAGTAAGGAAATTAAGCCACTTAAAACTAAATTTAATTTCAAAATTAACCCCTTCGGTTCAGTTTAGAATTTACAGGCGCCAATCACCACTGGCTTTGAGCACCAACATCAACCAAACCTTTATTTTTTACTGATCTGACAACCTTTTTTCACATCAATTTTAAAGTTTGAAATTTCATCGAACCAAATTTCTTCAGTTGCTGGAAATTTCAATACATCTCTAGCTTTGCCACCAGTTGAACCTTTTTTAACATCAAACTCACTTTTATCTGTAGAAGCGATATCCTGAGATACGGTGACTTGTTGTAAAATCTCGGCTTCTACGATGTGCATCTTTTGTAAGATCTGATTGATTTCAGTCACTTCTTCAGTGGCCAAAAGTTTAATACGATTATAAAACGCGTTTTTTGCCGTTTGATATTTGTTGTCTGTCCCAACTTTAATATCATTAATGTCAGCTTGAAAACCGACTTTAGCTGTTCCGCCAGAAAGTGACTTAGAGTATAGCTCAGCTGCTTTAACAGCCTCAGCTTTTAATCCCACCGCACGTTGGGAAAGTCTGTAAAGAACTTCATCACGAGTTACGTATCTTGGAAGTTCGTAAGCCTTGGCTTTAAGTTTCACTAATGGAAGACGACCGTTTTTTTCTAAACTTTTAAAAAAGAATTCTACAGGCTCAGTGTTATCTGCCATTAAGCTTTCTAGTTTTTCGGCCTTTGGTTTGAAAAAAGATTTATAATCTAAAAGCGACTGAGAAGCCCCTTTATAATCACAAACTTTTAGTTGTGATAAGGCTCTTAAAAAAACCGTCTCTGGTCCAATCAAAGCTTTAAAAGAAGGTTGCACTAGCGATTTAGTAACCGCCAATGTATTTTGAGGCTCACCTTTTCTTATGTACGACCAAGCTAATTCTTCTTGAGCTACAAACCAATAATCAGAGCTTTTATCAACAGTTTGATAATATTGAACAGCGGCATCTAAATAGCCGTTTTCATAAAGCATTCGGGCTGCCGTAATGTTCATTAGGTTAGGTTCAATAAAGTTTTTCTTTTCTTTCATTAAAAGACTTAAAACTTTTGAGCCTTTAGCAGCATCTCCATTTAAAGCAAAGTGAAGCGCCAACTGCCATTCTAACCAAGCACGCTCTTCCGTATTTTCACCTGATTTACGCAGTAAAGCTTCGATCTGTGTGTAGTCATTGGCATCAAAGATTTTTCTGCTTTTAACTTGAACTTCCGCTTGGCGACCAAAAACGTCAGTCCACATCGGATCCCAGCCCATATCAGCAAGTTGCCAAGATGGGTTCGCAAGCGGAGCAGCTTCCTTCCAGAATGAGCGCATTTCTTTTTTAATAGTGTTTGGATTTTGTATGCTCATTAACATTTCTAGAGCATTGATTTGTAAACCTACTTTATAAAACAAATAAGCTTTTAAAGCTCTACCTGTAGGTTCGTAAGCAAAGCGAGTTCCATCAAAAGCCGAACCCCACTGATAAAAGGCTTTTTCGTATTGCCCTTGATCTAAAAAATTAAAAAGAATCACTTGCTCTGCATTTAAAGAACCAATTTCTCGTCTTAATTCTTGAGTTAAACTTTTATCTTTTCCAATTTCAACTTGAGCCTCTTTGCCACCTAAAAGGTCTAAAATATCTGAAGCCAAAACCGTATGAGAAAAACTAAGTAGGAAAGAAATCGAAATCAGTCTGTTAATTAAAAGCTTTGTAATAGCATTCATCATAACATGTACCCCACTGAAACAAACGCAGATGACATGTCTAAATCTTCAGGTCCATTTTTTAATTGAGCTTCGTAAGTCTGGTATCTATAACCAATTCGTGTCGTTAAGTGCTGACTCCACCAAATTCCTAATCCAATATTTGCACCCAATGTAGCTTGGTTACCAAAGCTTAACTCTGTAGTCCCAGCACCTAAAGATGTGTAAAGATCGAAGTGTATCACGGTATCAAAAGCGTTAAGCTTTCCATAAAAGGGGTAGTAAGTTACAAAACCCATTAATGAAGATTTTGGAAAATCTACGTCAGGAACAACGCCTAAGTTTACAAGTGAAGTCCACTCGGAAGTGACATCATTTTGGAATCCAAAAGTGTAAGACAAATCTAAAGACCATCTTGGATTAATATGAAATGCTAATTCCATTCCCACAGATTGGCTAGATAAGTAAGGGTTTCCACCCCAGTAGTTCATGTAAGTTGGAGAAAGTTCAAGTCTTAAACGGCGGTCTACAATACGATTTTGAACAACTTGAGTTCTTAATTCTGGATTTAAAGCTTTTGCTTTTTTATATAAATCTGAATTTCCACCCAAAGAGTCAAAGTCTTTCATAAGTTCTGACGCCATAGAAAACTGACATAAAACTAAACTTGATAAAACAATTGTTAATAATATTTTTTTCATATTCCCCTACCCTTTATTGTGGACCAAATGTCGGATTAACAATCACTGGTGGAACAGTTTCAACCGGAGCTGCTGCTTCACCATCTTCAA
>JANODG010000142.1:0-8709 GCA_031412575.1 Bdellovibrionales bacterium | reverse complement strand
GCTTTATTTTTTTTAGTCTTAGGCTTATTCGTTTCTTTTTCTTACGTGAATTATGAAAGTAAACCCTTGCTCTCTGCAGATAATAAATGCCTATGTGATTCGGTGCAAGATCCGCACACCAATCCGTTGATGTACAATTATGGCAAGTTTAAAGGCCAATGTGTAAACAGTTGCACGCGCAGATCGTCGTATCTGATCGAAGATAAAACTTTTAATCAACAGATCACAGTCGCAAATCTATTGCACGAGAACGAGTTTTGGACAGCTACGATTCCATTAGATGCGATAGAAAAAACCCAGGTTGTTTTCGAAAATTTCACTTCAAAATTAAATCATGTCTCTATTAAGTTTGTTTTCAAAAAGAAAATTAGAATTCAATCTCAAGATTTAAATAAAACTATCAGAAGCAAATTTCTTAAAGAAAATTCTTTAGTTTTTTCTCCTGAAGGGGCTCCACCCGAAAACGAGTCTTACAGTTTATTTGATGGATTTATGGGACGATATGGAATTCTATTCAGAGGCTATAGCTCTGAGTTTTATAAATTAATGACGTCGAATTTGAAACATGAAACACGAATTAAAACTTTGAAATTGGATACAGACGAAGCTCAAAGATTATTTTTGTTATCTTTTATGAAGTTTTACGAAACTCCAATTCCAAACTATCAACTTTTATTTAACAACTGCGCGACCCTAAGTGTGGATTTGATATTAGATTCAAAAAATCTTCTGCGATCTAAGGGTTGGGACATTTGGGACGTATTAGATCCTTTGAGAGGCTTGCCATCTTCTTCTCCGATAGGAACTATAAGAAGTTTGTATTGGTGGAAACTAGTGGAACAAGAGTTCACTTCGCAAGATGACCTGCGATCTTAGATTTATTCTTCATTAGATGATTATCATTATTGCATAACTCGGATTCATTTCTTTACAATTCATCTTTTAATCGTTAGTTATTACGAAGTTTTAATGGCCGGGGGGTCTATGAAAATTTCATCTAAAATTCAATCCGTTTTTTTTATTCTTTTAAATTTGTCATTCACGACTTTGCTTGCAGTTGAAGTTCCGACTCCAGCTAATGAAAATAAACCAATATCCAAAGAGCAAGCTGATGCTCAACCGAAAGAGACTTCTAAGCCTGAAGCTCAAAAAGAGTCTGTGACCTCTACCGCTTCACCTAAAGTTAATGCCGATGATGCCAAAGCTTCGAAGCCAGATTTAGCAGCTATGCTTTTTTATTTGGATCCAAGTTTAAATGTAAGTTTAGGTTATGAAGTCAGTGAAGGTGACGTGCATTTGATTGTAGAAATGGATCATAATCCGACTCGAAACGAATTTGTATTCAGTTTTGAGCACGTCATACAAGGCTTTCGGATCGATACCGTTGGACTTGGTAATGCCCATTTTGGGTTTCACAATTTACCGACTGCTTTACTTCCGATGATTGAAATTGAAAAGCCGGAAAACAGCTCTGCGAAGTTTATTTTGGATGAAGATAATTTTAGAACTCACCAAAGAATAAATTTGACTGCTGTTCTTCGAGACTTATCTAACAAAGGCCTTTTGATTGATACTGAAAATAACGATTTTTTAGTTGGCGATATCAAAGACTTTCAAATAACTGTAAAAATGTCGAATTCAGAAAGTAGCTTACAAAAAATCAGTAAACTTAAAATCAGTTCAAGTGGAAGCGTACCAGATAAAATTATTCAAATCTACGGACAACAACAGTTAGCTGAACTATTAGAATTAAAGAATTATGAGGTTGGTGAATTCATTCAGCTTCCCCAAGATTACAAAATTCCTTACAGATCCAAAGACACTCAGTGGATAATTATTCCTGATCAAAGTACAGAATCCTACGTCACATATCAGTTGATAGCTAACCCAAAGGTGGGTGACCAATATCGAATTCCTTTAAGTTCGGAAAATATAAATAGAGTTTTACCAAAGCTTAAGAAAGGTTACATTTGGTTTGATTTAGAGCGAACCGAAACCGAAATTACGTATCTAATGATCGATGACAGTGTGAAAGTGAATCCAAACGTATTGATTCGTTATTTAAAAAACATGTTTGTGAATTTGCAAAAAGATGAAGTTAAGGGCATCGATTCTACAGCTTCTGTCTTAAGATCCTTAGCACAAATGCCTTTTACTTTAAGGTCAGAACGATTAGAGGTCATAGTTCCAGAAATTTTGGCGGCTCAAGATCCAAACGAGATTATGAAAATCCTTATGATCGAACAATATCAATATCCAGTGATAAAAATTGATTCAACACTTCAAGGGTCAAAAGCGTCCTCAAGTGTTAATCAATGTTTAAGTTTTCTTGAAAATCCAGCTTCTTAAATCTTCTACTACAATAATTAAAGTTGGAATAAAGAACATCACCATAATTGAACCAATTAGAAGTCCCCAGCCTAAACTTAAAGCTATGGGGACTACAAACTTATCCAAGCCCCCAATACCATAAGCCGTTGGCAACAGACCAAGAACAGTGGTTGTTGTTGTTAAGAATACTGCTCTAAGTCTAAGTTCGCCAGCTCGAATGACGGACTGCTCTGGTGTAAGTCCATCATTTCGGCCTTCATTTACAAAATCAATAAATACAATGGCGTTATTCACAATTACGCCTGCAAGGGCAATTATCCCCAGCATGGCCATAAAGCTAATAGGTTTATTATGAATGATTAATGTTAGTAAAACAGAGACAACACCTAATGGTATAGCCGATAGAATTAGAAATGGCTGGTAGAAATTTTCGAAAGTTAAAATGAGAATGAAAAATATTAAAAACAGGGCCAGCAAAAACGTTTTTTTCAATGAACCTAAGCTTTCATCGGTGTCTTCATTTTCACCGCCGAAAACAAAAGTTAAATTGGGGTACTTACCTTGAATATTTTCATCAATCCATTTTTTAGCTTTTGTCGAAACTTCAAGTGCTGTTATTACTTTTGTGTCTACATCACCTGAAATTGTAAATTGGCGATCAGCTTCTTCGTGATAGATGGATTCGATCCCAACACTTTCTTCTATATCCGTGATTTGATTTAAAGGAACGAGCACACCTCTAGAACTTGAAATTTTAAGCTTTGAAAGTAAATCTAACGACTTTTGATCTTCTTTAAAAGTCACTCTAACATCGATTTCTTCATCCGCTCCGCGCATTGTCGTCGCAACAACACCCTCGTAAAGGGCACGAACATTTGTACCGATCGTTTGCACCGTAATCCCAGCCAACGAGGCCTCACTAGGTTTATATTTTAAAACTCTTTCGTCCTTCGCAAGCTTATAGTTAGAATCTAGATCTTTAACCCCAGGCCATGTTGCAACTTCTGCTTTTATCTCTTCCAAGGCCGCGTTAATTTCTTCAAAACTTTCCCCGCGAATTCCAATGTTAACGGGGCTACCTACAGGTGGTCCCGGATTTACTCGGGTGAAAATTACTTTTAAATTTTTTGGTTGTCCAATTCTAGCTTTAAGATCTTCAATGATTGTGTTGGCCACACGGTCTCTTAAATTTTCGGGAGTCAAAAAAATCAAAGCTTGAGCATAATTGGTTCCACGTTTTGTTCCTGCAGGATCTCCGTTGGTGTTATGTTCGCCTACGGAAATAATGTAGTTCATCAACTCTTCTGGTGGAATCTTTAGTATTTCTTTTTCTATCGGGAGAGTTAGAAGCTCGGTTTGAGCTAAAGTGGAACCTCTTGGAGATTCGAATTTAATGACGAAGGCTTCGATACCATCTGGTGGAAATAAAATAAATTTTAAATTCTTCGCAGAAAAGATGACGGAAACAATGAAAAATAAAATAAATCCCGACAAAACAAAATATCTTCTTTTTCTAGAAATCGAAATTGTTAGAAGGCTAACATAGCCCGATACGAATTTTTTCCAATAGACTTCAAATCTTTGTTTAAATTTTGGCGGTTTATAATTCTTAATGTCACCAACCCATCTTGCAAAGTGGGATGGTAAAATAAAATAGGCCTCGGCCATACTCATAAGTAAAGCGATGATTACAGCGTAGGGTATGAACATTACAAATTTACCGAAAATCCCGGTGATCATGGTCATAGGCCAGAACGCAAGGACGGTTGTCATCACCGATGCAAACACTGCTTTCCAAATCGTCTGGGCGCCTTTAATTGCCGCCTCTGTGGGTTCCATGCCTTCTTGTAAATACCGGTAAGAGTTTTCTATGATCACGATGGCGTCATCGACTAACATTCCAACAACAATGATTAATCCCATCACGCTGATAAGATTTAAACTAAATCCTAAATATTGAAAAACCCAAATAGTGGCCAAAAATGAAAAAGGAATTCCCATGGAAACGATCAAGGCTAATTTAAAGGGCAGAAATAAACTTAAAATTCCAAGAACAAGCAAAAGTCCAACAACCAAGTTACCTGTTAAAATATTCAAACGATTTCTAATATAGTAAGATGTGTCGTTAATAAAATCTATTTTGATGTCTTTAAGTCTTGGGGACTTTTTTAGTTTTTCAACGGATTCTTTTAAGTTATTTACTAGATTTATAGCATCAGACTTTTCTTTTTTCTTAATGATAAGCCTTAAACTGCTTTTTCCAGCGGCTCGGTAACTGATGTTCGAATCTGCCAAAGTAAATGAAATTTCTGCAAGATCAGAAAGCTTTATTGATTGTCCTAAATCATTTGTTTTTAAAACTAAATTCTTAATGTCATCAATATCTTGAAATTCACCGGTCGTTCGAACGACCATCTCTGTGGACACACCCTTAGGATCTGGAATCGTAAAATCACCAGCAGGTACGGTGACATTAGTTTCTTTAAGAGCAAACAAAATCTCTTGAAGAGAAATATCATTTTTAGAAAGTTTAGTCATATCGATTTCTATACGGTATTCGTATTTTTTCTCACCTGCGATACTGACACTAGAGACTTCCGGTATGCGTTCGGTTTCTCGTTCGATGTATTTAGCAATATTTTTTAGCTCAGTAGGATCCATATCACCGCTGACAGCAAGTTCTACAACCGGCTGAATTTTTGATTCTAAAACAGTTACGATTGGATCTTCAGCGTCTTCAGGAATGTCTTGGAATCGATCTAGGATAAGTTGAATGTCATCATTAACTTCATCTGTAGTGGCTTGGTCCGAGTCCACCTGAATTATGATTTCGCTTCGGCTTTCGACGGACACAGAAAACATTTTTTTAATACCATTGATTTCTCTGAAATCTTCCTCCAGAGGCGAGGATATTAAACGCTCGACTTCTTTAGGTGAAGCGCCTGGATAAATTGTTGTGATCAACACAGTGTCGAATTCGACATTGGGGAAGGATTCCCGACGTATATTTGATAAGGCAAAAAGTCCACCTACGATGACTAATATTGTAATTAGCTCTGGGAATATTTTTTGTCTTGCGAAAATTTCAATGAGTTTATTCATGATGGACCCTTACTGAATTTTTTGTAACTTTTCTGGATTTTGAATTTGATCTAGCGAATTTTGCACTATAGCTTTTATTTGTTTGGCCATTTTGCCAGATAATTTTTCTATTTCCCAAGCTGTGAGTCGAACTTCGACTTCAGACTGTTGAAGTTTTAAATACGAAGCGGCTTCATCATCTTCGGTTTGGACCCACTGAAAAGCCTTAATTCGGCCCAGTTTGAATCTTCGATTGTCTAAGTTCACACGTTTAAAATTTGTTTTGTTTATCTTTTCGTATCTGTCTCTATTGGCAATTTTTTGTTTTAAATCATTACAAAGAATGCGCCAGCGCACTTCTAAATTATTTTTCACCATACTTAAGTTGGTTTTAGCTTGCGAAGATTCTATTTGCGCAAAGATCAGCTGGGACTTGGCCTGACTATTTTGGATGGGAAAATTTAGCGATAACCCCACATTCACACTTGGATTTGAAAATTCGCCGACCTCTTGCAAGGTCTCGTCAGAGTCTATATCAATTCCATTGGCTGAAAAATTAGCTTGAAGTCTAAGATCGGGTCTAAGTTTAGGAAGAAGACCCTGATACCTTTTTTCAGCGGCTTCGACTGCATTTTGAGCTTGCTGTAAGGACGAAGACAGCTTCTCTAGGTCAGCAAATTTTAAAGCCGTGCACGATTGCGTTGCGCCAGGTTCAGGACTATCCAAAATGATTGGAATTTCGTCAGCAGGGACTTCTAAGAAAGATACGGGGAGTTTAAGTTGAATCACCAATTGCTCCCACATACTTTGAAGTTCTTGGCGGTTTGTTTCAAGCTCGGCTTGATTATTTAAAACTAAACCTTCCGTTTGAAGGGCGTCAGAGCTTTCGATAAGTCCTTTTTTGTTTTGATTTTGCAGAATAGAATTTAAGGTTTGTCTCCGGGCTAAACTGTCTTTTAAATTTTTCAGTATTTTTTGTTTAAGCCAAGCATTATAGTAAAACGAAATAGTTTCTAAGATTGAGTCTTCGATTCGACCTAAAACTAAAAACTCACTGGCTTTACTTGATTTGAAAGAAGATTTTTTTAAATTTCTATAACTGGCACCGCCAAAATCAGATAGAAGACTTTGATTTATTCCTAAGTTCAGTCGACTTTCTTGATACTCGACGTTTGGAATGGTCAGAAATCCTAATTTTTGTGAAGAGTGTGAAAGCCCCCCAGTGACAATTGTGCCTGTATTTAAAAATTTTTCGAAACCAACTTGGGCATTCCAACCTTTAGTGGATGTCGCCATAAACTGTGGCACCACAGGTTCGTTTTGATTGTCTGTATAAGACACTGCACTTTGTAGTACAAAATCTTCAGCCGCTATTGCTGACAAATACGCTGCTTGTCCTCGGAAGTAATCAGCTTTATGCAATTGAAAGACATCAGAATCAGCAATTGCTTTTCCAACGATGAATTCCAAAGTGATTTCTTGATTTGGAAGCTGATTTAAATAGTCCACAGCCTCTGTTGGCCAATTTTTAAAATCCGTTCTTTTAGAGTTTTCGGCATGGCCAAAATTTATGATTGAAAGATTGAGGATTAAGATCAAAACATAATTTCGTCTTAGAATTTTGAAATTCAAAAAAGAACTGCAATTTTTCCGGATCATAGATTAACCTTAATGGGATTAAAAAAGTTTGATTAGGGTCTATTAAACACTTTAAATTGGTTTACAGATTCTGTCGACATCAATGATGTTTTGCGTTCTGGAAATTTAATTTGGCATCGAATTTAGATTAAGGTGGGTTTTTAATGTATCAATGTCCTGAATGCGCTCTTAAGTTAACCAAACAAGAAAAAAATGACATTCCTTATTGGGGATGTAGAAACTGTCAGGGCCATTTAATTTCATTTCCAGTTTTAAGAAAAGTGATCGGTGAAACTGAGACTCAGGCTCTTTGGGATATGAGCTCAAGCCTTATTTCTATCAAAAGACCCTGCCCAAGTTGCACCAAAATATTAACACCTATTTTGCATCTGGAAAATGATATTAATCTGGAGGTCGACATTTGTCGTCGATGTCGTTTGTTATGGTTAGATCAAGGCGAAATTATTGATTTTGAAAACATCAAAGATTCAAGAAAAAAAGTGAACTTAACGCCGGAGGAAATGAAAGACTACGCAAATTCTTTAGCCCAAATGCAATCTGATGTTGAAAAGTCAAAAAACGCCCACGAATCTTTTGTGTCAAATAAAGGTCCCGAAGAGTTATGGAAATGGTTGCCAGCTCTTGTGGGATTACCTGTTGAAATCAAACCGTCATTGGTTCAAATCTTACCGATTATCTCTTACTTTTTAACGGCGTTGGCTGTGTGTGTTTTTATATTAACCTCTAATGAAGGTTTAATTGAAGTAGTCACAAATTGGGGCTTTGTGCCCGCAGATCCGTTCAGAGCTTCAGGTATGACTCTAATCAGTTCGTTTTTTCTTCACATTGGCTTTTTTCATATTTTAGGAAACATGTATTTTTTAATGACCTTCGGCGACGATGTCGAGCAAGACATCGGTAGTTTAAGTTATCTTTGGCTTGTTTTGTTATCACACATTGGCGGGGTGTTCACTCATATGTTTTTTGTTGGGGCTGCGCCAACGCCTTTGGTTGGGGCAAGCGCAGGTGTATTTGGTGTTATGGCTTACTATATGGTTAGATTTCCACACACTAAAGTCGGCGTCTTATTTTTATTTGTCGTATTTCCTGTATGGCTCAGGTTTTCTGCCAAATGGCTTTTTATAATTAAGATCGGTTACGAATTCTTAATTATTTCTTTAATCAATTCACCTAATGCCAGTGGAGTAGCCCACGCAGCTCACTTCGGCGGGGCGCTTGTAGGAATTTTTTGGGGCTTGAGCGAAAACTATAACGAAAATAAGATTAAACCGAGTTCTATCAACAAGTTTTAATTGATCTCTAAAATTAAATTAAAATTAATTATTGTTAGGTCAAAACGAAACTATAGATCTAGGCTAAAAAAATTTTGGTCGTTTACATAAGAATTACAAACAGCTTAAACGTTCGTTGAACAAAAATAGGTATATCTCTATACCCAAGGAAACAATTAAAAGGAGAATTCATGAAAAAATTAGTATTATGTTTATCGCTTATTGGATCGCTTACAGTCGTTTTTAACGTATCAGCAGAAAGTCCGATTCCAGTTGAGCCAATATTTTTAGAAGCTTTATTTGCGCAGTCAGGAAAGCTAGATGTGAAAGATCCTTATGAATCAAGTGTAAAATTGTCTGAAATTTT
>JANODG010000141.1:0-15618 GCA_031412575.1 Bdellovibrionales bacterium | reverse complement strand
CGGCGTGAACCTCTTTAGCCCCTTTATCCACTAAGCTTTTAATGCCTTCACTTAAAGTTCCAGCGGTATCAATGATGTCATCAACCACAATTGCAATCTTGCCTTCGACAGATCCAATTAAGTTATAAGCTTTGGCTTCGTTAGGCCCAGTTCGACGTTTATCGATGATGGCAATGGAACATTCTAAGCGTTTTGCAAATGTTCGTGCACGTTCAACACCGCCGGCGTCGGGGCTGACAACCACAAACTGGTCACCAAAGCCTTTTTCATCTCGCCAGGCTTTAGCAAGAGTGGGAAGAGTGTATAGGTGATCAAAAGGAATGTTAAAAAAACCTTGAATCTGGGCACTGTGAAGATCAAGGGCTACGACACGGTCTGCACCGGCCGCTGAAATCAAATCAGAAACACACTTTGCTGAAATAGGAACTCGCGGACGAACTTTACGATCCTGACGAGCATAACCAAAATAAGGTAAAACCGCAGTGATACTTTTTGCAGAAGCCCTTTTAAGGGCATCCAAAATAATAAAAAGCTCCATATAATTTTCATTCACTGGGGGACACGTGCTTTGAATTACAAAAACGTCAGCCCCACGAATACTTTCGTGAATTTCAACTTGAATTTCGCCATCTGAAAAACGATTAATTTTACATTTGCAAAGTTCAAGATTCGCAGCTTTAGCAACTTTTTGGGCGAATTCAGGATTCGAATTGCCGGCAATTATTTTCAAGTTTTTCATACCCTTGGGTTTAGCCCCTTGGCTGTGTTTTATCAACTCTTAATTAAATTCAAACTTTGGTTTTGTCTTTTAACTTTTTCCTAGAACTCTTCTTTATTCTAGTTTGTTGGAGAAGCGGCTGTCATTCGCATTGCACGCACTTCGTGCAGCAATGCCACCGATCCAACAAACTAGAATAATAAAGGGTTCTAGGAAAAAGTTAAAAGACAAAACCAAAGCTTGAATTTAATTAAGTTGATAAAACAAACGTGCGGAGCTTTAGGATCAGTTAAACCATTCGGGGCGCGGTTGGGGTTAATTGAACCATTCGGGGTGGAGGTCGATGAGTTTATCTTTGAGTTCTTGGGTGGCTTTCTTTCGGTGGGAAATTTTGTTTTTTATGGCAAGGCCTAGTTCCGCCATAGTTTGAGTGTAACCATCTGGAATAAAGATCGGATCGTAGCCAAAACCAGTTGTGCCCTTCATGGACATGGAAATGTTTCCTTGAACTTCGCCGATGGTGCAAATTTCAAATCCAGGAGCTTTTAAGTACATGCAAGAGACAAACTTGGCTTTTCTGTTTGTCGGGCTTCTGAGTTTTAGCATTTTTAAAACTTTGTCGTTGTTCTGTAAGTCGGTGGCCTTGGGACCTGCGTATCGTGCAGAATGTATCCCTGGGTAATTATTTAAGCCCTCGACAACCAACCCGGAATCATCCGCAATAACAACTTCTTTGTTATTTAGCATGGCAAATAAAGATTCCGCTTTGATTTTGGCGTTGGCTTCAAAAGTTTCCCCGTCTTCTTCTGGTGCGCTATAACTAGGAACGTCTTTGGCGATTTGGAAGCTGAAAAACTTTGGGTCAAATAAGTTTTGAAACTCTCTAATTTTGCCTTGATTGAAAGTGGCTAGCCAAATTTTCATAAGAATTTTCTTTGAGATTCAAAAATTTCAGAACATGTATTTTGTGCGATGCTCATCATCAATTGAAATTCTTTTGAGTTAAAAGTTTGCTTTTCAGCAGTGCCTTGGATTTCAATAAAATCTAATTTCGAATTCATGACAAAATTCACATCGCTGTCACAGTGGGAATCTTCTTCGTAATCCAGATCCACTTGAATTTTATCGCCCAGTTTTCCAACGCTGACTGCTGCCACTTGAAATAAAGTTGGATCTTCTTTTAAGAGGCCTTGAGACAATAAAAATTTTAACGCCTGTTTGATGGCGACAAAACCACCCGTAATGGCAGCAGTTCGAGTTCCACCATCGGCCTGAATCACATCGCAATCTACAATGATGGATTTCTCAGGCATTTTTTTTAAATCAAATCCAGATCTTAACGCGCGACCAATCAATCTTGAAATCTCTTGGCTACGTCCACCGTTTAAAGCTTTTTCTCGTTGGATTCTTTGGTGAGTCGATCGGGGAAGCATGCAGTATTCAGCCGTGATCCAGCCTTCGCCTTTTCCAGATAACCATTTCGGTGTGTTTTCTTCAACAGAAGCCGTACATAAAACGTGGGTGTCTCCAAATTTAACTAAGCAGCTGCCCTCTGCATACTTTGTGACATTCGTTTCAAAACTTAAAGTTCGCATCTTATTATCGGGTCTGTTGTCTAATCTCACAAGAATCCTTGGTTACTGTTTAATTCTTTGACTTAATTTCTATAACTTACTTTTTTTAACTTAAATTTTTTTCTTTAATTTTTACAGCAGCTTTTTTAGCCTACTTTTTTAAATTAAAATTTTTTTGACTTTGACTTAAAAAATTTGATTGATCAATTCGAATTCAAGCTTTTGTTTAAAAGGTAATCTTTTAATCCCATGGCCAAATTATTTGCAAGTTCTTGTCGTTTATCCGATGAGTTTAAAATCTTAAAATCTTGAGGGTTAGACAAGTAACCCAATTCAACGAGTGAGCTTGGAATTGGAAGTTGCTTTATGACAAAAAATTGACCTTCTCTGATTTCGGCTTTGGAAGGCCAATTTTTTTTCAGATTTTCAGCTAAGATCAAACTTTGTTTTCGGGTTTTCATTCGTAGCATATCTAAAATGATGATATTCGCAGGGCTTTTCAGTTTAAGCTTTTGCACGCTGGGGTAATAAAATCTGGGATGATCAGCTGGCGACAGAGTTTTTAGCTCCAGATCCTTTGTCAGATACGTCAAAAAGTCCGTATGGCCTAGTAGGGCGTTCGATGGCTCCACATAGAACTCGGCCCCCCTTATATTGGGATTTGAATTTATGTTGGCGTGTATGGATAAAAAGATATCAGGTTGCTTTTTTAAAGCCATTTGAACTCTTTCATTTAAAGTAAGGCTCTGTTTGGGTCCGCGGGTCATTTCGCTTTTTATGCCGCTTTTTTGCAGCTCAAGTATCAATTTTTGGCAGACATCAAAGACCACAAACTCTTCAGATAGACCGCTTGAGACTCCGCCGAAATCATCACCGCCGTGCCCTGGGTCAATCAAGATTAACTGATCTTCGGTTACAGATTTACTTTTTTGGCTGTGAGCTTGGTTTGCAAGCAGTAAAGGAAAAATTATTAGGATTAAATAAACGAAAGTTTTTTTAAAAATCGATTTCATTAGAAAAGTATACGGGGAATTTAGATAAAAAAAAAGCGACCTGGTTTTGTAAGGAGGGGGGCCAGGCCGCTAGGGGGAATACTCACTAGAGCAAGCACTGTGCCAGGATTTGGAGTTAGTATAATTGATTTGAGAGATCAAGATGGTTGCAATTCGGTTCTTTAGTTGTATTATTTTCAGAGGACTATAAAATTTAATTCTTTAGCACATAACATTTTATCATGTGCTTCAGTAAAAAAGTTCGCTCAACATGATTTGCAAAAACGACTAAGGAGTCAAAATGAAAACGACACAGCCAATGATCACGCTTATGACTTTATTAATTTGTTTCAACGCTTTTTCTAAAGATGTTGATAAAGCTAAGTTAGAACTTAATGACAAAGTTAATGAATCTAATCGTTTAAAAACAGCTGAAAGCGCGGCTAAAGAAGCTGCCGATAGAGATAAAAAAAGGGCTGAAGAGACACTTGTGCTAGTGGTAGCAAAGCGTGCAGAAACTGACAAAGCGATAGTTGATAGCAAACAGAAGATTGCTGAATATGAAAAAATATCTTCAGAGCAAACAAAAGTTCTTTTAGACTATAATAATGAACTCGCTCAATTAAAAACTGACAATGAAAAAGCAATTAAGACATCAAAAGCAACTGCTGAAAAAACAGAAGTGCTTAAAAAAGAGCGTACAGCTTTAACTGCTAAAATTAAACAAGACCAAAAGATTCTTGCAGAGACAAAAAAGAAACTAGCTAAAGTTGAAGCTTCCAACAAAAAAGAACAAACTGCTTTTGATAAAACAAAAAAAGATATGGAAGCTTTAGAGAAAGTTAAATTTGCTGAAGATAAAAAATATGAAACGACTAAAAAGCAAGTCGAAGAAAATATCGCAAAATTTGATGAGACTCGTATTGAAATCAAAGCTAAGTCTGAAAATCTTCAAAAACAAGTTGATGATTTAAAAGCTAAAGGCGTTGAATTGAAGAAAAAAGAAATCGAAGTTAGAAATAACCGCGATAAACAAAAAGCCGAATACACAGCCCTTTTAGCTTATTTTAAAGAGCTTAAAAAAGCTGAAGTACAAATGATCAGCGAAAAGAAAAAAGCCGACGCAGCAGCTGCAAAAGCAAACTAGGGTATTATCGTACAAAATTGAGAGGTGTCATTCGGTCACCTCTTTTAATTTTTAGAACCGGAGCATTCCTCTCAAATGTGGCGATTATCCACAAAAGATCCCGTGTGTGTTAAATAACTAAAAGAACTAAGTCGCTCAAATCAGAATCCCTGCGAAACAAGCGGTCACAAAAGAAGCTAGACTTCCAGCAACGATCGATCTTAATCCCAGCTGAGCTAAATTTGTCCGTTGGTTTTCAGCCATCGAGCCTATGCCACCTACTTGAATCGCAATCGAACTAAAATTAGCAAAACCACAAAGGGCGTAAGACATTATAACTCTGCTTTTGACAGAAAGCTGATCTGCGCCTTCGGCCAAATCTAAGTACGCAATAAACTCATTAAAGACTATTTTTTTACCTAGCAGTAGGGAAGAAAAAGTAAGTTCGTCTGGCTTTAATCCTAACAAAAAAGAAATCGGATAAAATAGCCAACTGAACAAAAGTGAAAAGCTAAGTTTAGCTTCACCATTTAGTTTTAAAGACTCAGGCGCTAAACTGTCGCCCCAAATATTAAAAAACAACAGATCCCCAACATACATCAACAGACTGTCCGACATATAAATCAGTGCAATGAATGCTATTAACATCGCAGCCACATTGGCCATTAGTTTAAGACCCTCAGCAGCGCCGGCTGCAGCCGCATCTATGATGTTTTCATAGGGAACAAGTAATTGCTCTGGCACACTATCATTGGTTAACGGAACTTCAACTTCGGGTACCATAATTTTTCCAAACATAATCGCTGCCGGTGCAGCCAAAACACTTGCGACCACTAAGTGACCGGCGATGTTTGGAATGCTATCCGACAAAAACGCGACGTAACTAATCAATACTCCACCTGCGACGGTGGCCATACCGCCGACCATAACAGTGAAAATTTCTGATCTGGTCATTGAGCTTAAGAAAGGTTTAATGACAAGTGGGGCCTCGGTCTGCCCAACAAAAATATTAGCAACAACAGATAATGTTTCGGCTCCGCTTAAGTTCAATGTTTTTTTTAGAACCTTAGCAAATCCGTTGATGATCAGCGGCAGGATTTTTAAGTAATATAAAACTGCAGATAAAGACGAAAAGAAAATAATAGTCGGTAAAACTTGAATCGCAACAATGACACCGTGTTTTTGTTTATCAATCAGTGACCCGAATAAAAACTCTGTACCCTTGTCCGTAAATACAATGACAGAATTAATAAAGTTATTTGCGCCTTCGAATACAAAAAATAAAGGGGCATCAAAATTTAAGCTGGGAATGCCAATCAGCAAAACCGCAAGCACAGCTTGGATAATCAGTGACTTGTAAACTAAGTTCCATTTCACTGCGCGTCGATTGTCGGACAGCAAATAAGCAATACCAATAAACGCTATTATTCCAAGCAAACTCTGTAATCTTTCCATAGAATTCCTTAACACAACTCTGACATTCTGGGTTTACTTCTTGTGATAACTTTTCGATAACTAGGATTCCAAAGACTTAACTTAAACACAAGGTTTATGTTCAGGATGACTTTGGCAAACTAAACACAAGGGTTAATTTCTGACTATTTAGGTAAACTAAAAAAATAGTCCAATTATTGAAGAGGGATGCAATATGGATTTAAAAATAAATTTGAAAATTTCTTTGATCGCGTTTTGTTTTTTTGCTTCCCAAGTTTTGTTCATTTGTAATTCCAACGCAGACTCGCAGTTGATCAACGGTGCCGGAGCTTCATTTCCATACCCTCTTTATTCTTTATGGTTTAAGACTTACAACACAAAAAAACCTGACGTAAAAATTAATTATCAATCAATAGGTAGTGGTGGCGGAATTCGACAAGTCTTGACGGGGACCGTTGATTTTGGCGCATCTGATGCACCGATGAAAGATGCAGAGCTTGCCGAAAGTAAATTCAAAATTCACCACATTCCCACTGTATTAGGTGCAGTGGCGATCACTTATAATATACCGGGATTTAAAGAACAGTTGAAGTTAACACCAGAATTATTAGTCGAAATCTATTCTGGCCAAATTAAAAAATGGAATGATCCAAAAATCTTAGTAGAAAATCCAACTTTAAAGGATGCAAAAAACTATATTATTCCCATCCGTCGCGCTGACGGTAGCGGCACGACTGCTGTTTTCACAGAGTATCTAGCCAAAGTTTCTCAGGCGTGGAAACAAAGATATGGTGAAGGCAAAGCTATAAAATGGGCTGGCGGATTAGGTGGTAAAGGTAATGAAGGTGTTACTGGTCTTGTGAAGCAAAATCCTGGAGCCATTGGTTATGTAGAAGTCACTTATGCTCACACGAGTAAAACCCCGACAGCATGGATAAAAAATAAATCGGGTAATTATGTTCAACCAGGCATGGAAGAAATTTCGTTAGCGGCCCAGGGCGTAAAGATCCCCGATGATTTTAGGGTTTCAATCACCAATTCGGAAAATCCCAAAGCTTATCCTATTTCAGCTTTCACTTACTTATTAGTTCCAGAATCTATGGCCCAAGCAAAAGGTTTGATTTTTAATGATTTTTTAAAGTGGTCTATGCAAGAAGGACAGGCTATGGCTCCAAATTTGAAATACGCCAAGTTGCCCCAAGATTTGGTTGTTCGCGTTCAGAAAAAAATTGATTCGTTGGTTTACAAAACTAAATAACTTATATGAACAAAAAATACCGAGACCATCACCCTGGTGATAAAATATTTTTTTATTCGTTAAGGGGAATTTCCTTTTTAACTGTTGGTATATTTTTATTGATGATCCTTTTTATCGGTAAGATGTCTTTACCGGCTTTAAATAAATTTGGTTTGGAGTTTTTTTTCATCAATGATTGGAACCCAATTGCAGAGTTTTATGGAGCTTTGCCCTTTATCTATGGAACCCTGGTGTCTTCTACAATTGCTTTAATTATTTCGTTGCCGGTTAGTATTGGTATGGCGCTTTTTGTGAATGAAGTCGCGCCGAAATGGTTGGCTGTGCCCTTAGGTTTTTTGGTCGAAATGCTAGCGGCTATTCCAAGTATTGTTTATGGTCTTTGGGGGTTGTTTGTTTTAGCTCCATTTTTAAGAACTTATGTTCAGCCACCATTGTCAGAACACTTTGCTTTTATTCCTTTATTTGATGGACCACCTTTAGGTGTGGGAATGCTTGCAGCTGGAGTGATCTTAGCGTTCATGATCACGCCAACCATATCAACTATTTGCCGCGAAGTTTTCGCGGCCGTTCCAACAGTCATGCGAGAGGCCGCTTATGGTCTTGGGGCGACTAAATGGGAAATGTTAAAGCTTGCAGTCTTTAGGGCTTCAGTCCCAGGTGTGGGAGCTGCAGTCATGTTAGGTTTTGGGCGCGCCTTGGGCGAGACCATGGCCGTCACAATGATCATCGGAAACGTGCCGCAAATTAAAGTAAGTATTTTTGAACCGGCGCAAACAATGGCATCCTTAATAGCCAATGAATACGCAGAGGCCGAAACGAATTTGCAGCTAGCAGCACTGACATCTGTGGGTTTAGCTTTATTTTTGGTTTCGTTGATTGTTAATGGGGCTGCCAGATTTGTGATCTGGAAAAACAAACATAAGTATAAAATTTAAGGTTATTTGATGGGACGTAAACCAATATTTAGCACTACACAAATGGATCGGAAGCGAAAGTTTAAAAGTCGTTTTATGATTTTTATACTTATGCTGGCCGCATTTTTAGCGGCTATTCCATTTTTATTTATAACTTCCTATGTGATTTATATGGGTGCGTCTTCCATTAACTTAGAATTCTTTACTCAACTTCCTGCAGCACCGGGGGAAGAAGGCGGCGGGATTGGAAACGCCCTTCTTGGAAGTTTGATTATGTTGTCGCTAGCGACAGTGTTTGCTGTTCCTTGGGGAATCATCTGTGGACTTTATTTAAGTGAATATTCTCACACGAAGTTAGCTTCGTTTTTAACATTCACGATCGATTTAATGGCAAGTGTGCCTTCGATTGTTGTGGGAATTTTTATTTATGTGACTGTGGTTTTAACTATGGGAAATTTTTCTGGATTTGCAGGAGCTTGCGCTTTATTTATCATTATGATTCCGATCATCGTAAGAACAACGGAAGAGGTATTAAAACTCGTACCTTTTCACATTCGTGAAGCAGGCTTAGCTTTGGGATTACCAAGATGGAAAGTGATTTTAAGAATTGTACTTCCGGGAATTAAAGGCTCGTTGATTTCTGGAATTATGCTTTCTGTAGCGCGGGCATCTGGTGAAACGGCGCCATTGCTCTTCACTAGCTTAGCCAATCAGTATTGGTCGGCAAGTTTAACCCAGCCCATGGCTTCATTGCCTGTGCAAGTTTATAACTTTGCTATCAGTGGATTTGAAAATTTAGAAAGACAAGCTTGGGCGGGAAGTATGGTTTTAGTATTGTTCGTCGTAAGTACAAATATTATCACAAGGTATATATTCTCGGTGAAAAAGTAAGTATTGCATAGATAAATAAATTGAAGAAAGAAATTGAAGAAAAAAATAGGTTTAAAAGCTAAAGACTAGGCTAAAAAATTATGAAAGATAAAGTTTTAATTAAGGTAAATAATCTAAATGCTGGTTTTGGCCAAAGCCATATCTTAAAAGATATTGCCTGCGAGTTCGAACAAAATGATGTTGTGGCTTTGATTGGCCCATCAGGCTGTGGAAAATCAACATTTATTCGAACGATCAATCGGCTGCATGAAGAGGTTAACTCTGCTTGGATTAAAGGCGAAGTTTTTTTGAATGAAAAAGAAATTTATCACTCCAGTGTAGATCCTGTGTTGATTCGAAGACAGATTGGAATGGTCTTTCAAAAGCCAAATCCTTTTCCGGGTCTTTCAATTTTCGAAAATGTTGGCGTGGGATTAAGGCTTGCGGGAATCAAAAACAAAACTGTTCTTAGCGAAATGATTGAGCGAGCTCTTAAACAGGCTGCCCTTTGGGAAGAAGTTAAAGACAAATTAAATAACCCAGGCACTAGTTTGTCAGGGGGTCAGCAGCAAAGACTTTGCATCGCGCGCGCTTTGGCTGTCGAACCGCCAGTGATTCTGATGGATGAACCTACAAGTGCACTTGATCCTATTTCTACAGCTAAAATAGAAGATTTAGTGCAAGAACTCAAAAAATCTGTAACAGTAATTATGGTCACCCATAATATGCAACAGGCCGCAAGAATTTCAGATAAAACTGCTTTTTTTCTTTTAGGTGAGTTGGTAGAATTTGGGGACACGTCTCAGATTTTCACTGAACCTGTAGATGAACGAACAGAAAATTATATCACTGGTAGATTTGGTTAGGAGTTAAATTGTCAAAAATTAGTGTTGAATCCGTTATTGAAGACTTAAAAAAGCACGTCTTAGAGGCTGGCAATTTAGTTAAACATGCTGTTCACCACGCTTGTGCTGCAACTTTAGAGCGTAGTGAATTTGAAATCACTAAAGTTTTGCAATTCGAAGAAAAAATCAATCAGCAGCATTCAAGTTTAGACAATCACTGCATGCAAGCCTTGGCGAAGTTATCTCCGTTTGGGCAAGATTTAAGAATGATCATTTCCGTTATTAAAATCAACTCGGATCTTGAGCGTATGGGTGATCAATCCAGAAATATCGTTCGCATTTTAAAAGATGATTTTGAAAAAACCCACCAGTTAGAAACTCCAACATTTATAAAAATGATGGATGACGTGAAGTGGATGGTCGATCAAAGTATCGAATGTTTCCCGCAAGGGAATGTTCAACAGGCTGTGCAAATTCTAGGACGAGAGCAAGTGGTTGATGACGCAAAAAAGCAAATCACTTTAGAGCTTTTAGAGCGTATGAAGACAAGGCCTGAAGCTTTGAAATCGTCATTGGATTTTATTTTTATTGTTAAAAATTTAGAGCGTATTGCAGATCATTGCACGAACATAGCGGAAGAAACTATTTTTGTTATGACGGGTAAAGATATCCGCCATAAACAAGATCTTTTTTAAATCTTTGATTTCTAAATATAATTTTGATTTGTGAAATTACTATTTCTAATTCTTTCAATTAATTTAAAAAATCTGAAACTATTTGCACATTTGAAGCATTTGATTTCTTAAATCATTCACGTGTAATACTCCAATAGGATAAATTACTGAAGCTTCTGCCATTAGCAGCTTTGAAGCCATGAAAGAGTTTCGACGATAAGCTCCTTGAATCTTTCGTAAAGCTTTTTGAAGTGCGTACTCAAGGTCGATTCTTAAATACTTTTTTATGGTTAGATTAGTTTCAAAGCTAATGACTCGATCTATTAATTTTTGATTAGGATATTTTAATTTAAATATTTCTTTGCGTATTTCTTTTATCGCTAAAACGCCGTCACTTGTGATCGCAGGATTGTCGAAATCAAATCGGTCTAATTTGTCTTCTTCAAAATCTAATTCATTTTCAAGTTTTAATTTTTCACTTTCAGTGGGCAAAATATTCATTCCGCGTTCGGCGGCCAAAACATGGTCCGGACCTTTAAACACTTTTAAAATGGCTTCAAATTTTGATTTTAAATCAGGACAGCGATTTGTCAGTGGTGTAAGAAGCGTGATCAGCTTAATATCGCCTTCTTTGTGGCTTTCATGTTGTTCTGGGGTCTGCTCAACAGCCATAAAATGGTATGGAATTTCTAACATTTGTGCGGTCAAAAGTTGGTAGTTTTTGCCATAATCAGTAAAAAATTCTATATTTTCTTTTACCAAACTTTGTAAGCTTACATCTATAGCGGCGCAGGAATCTTTTGAATCTGTAAATGAAAGTAGTCCTTTCAATAAATCAGTGGCCTCCTCGTAAACAATATGTTCCCACCCTAAAACTGTTATTAAAGATTTTTCAGTTTTTAAAGTAAAACGATCTTGGCCTTCTTCCAAAAGCTCACAGACCGCGTAAGATTGATTGAAACAGACAAGTAATGAAAGAATTAAAGTCCAAGTAAATTTTGTCATCATTAGTGCTCCTGGTAACCTAGGTATAATTGTAAAAATCGAAAATATCTAGATAGCGGTATCACTATTTTAAAACTATTGGACTCCAAAAACCTGTTCTGAACCGGTTTCAATTACCTTTAGTCTTCTTCGAACTTGTGCTTCTCGTTCAAATCTTTTGGTTTCTTCTTTGGCTTCTCTAACAGAGCGCTGAGAATCGGCTACCATTTGTGATGCCGTATCTACGAAGTTTGGATTGAATGCACCTTTGATTTTGCAATCTGCATTTGAAAGGCTTACACCTTGGAATGCACCGACATTAAGGGTTATTACGGAATGTGGTTGACCAAATCCTGCAATCAAAACTTGATCAGCTCCATAAGTATAGTTAGAAAATTTTTCAGATGGCGAATTGACAATAAGATTTGTGATGCTTTCATTATGGTGCATAATTCTATTTCCTGAGCTGTCAAACTTTTCCAATTCAATATTTTGCGCATCGAAAATTCTTGTCCCTGATGCCGTAGTAAATCTGCTATCAGCATCGTCAGCTTGAATTGTGACTTTGTAACTGTTACCTGAAGCTGCAACACCAGTGCAAACAAGCGTCTGCATGTCTGCAAAAGCGATGTTAAAATTTAAAACTAAAAGACCTGTTAAAATAATTTGATTTTTCATAGAAATCTCCCTTTATAGTGATTAGTGCAATCTCAAGACCTGATTTAAACAAAAGTAGGGGGTTGCCGCTGATATAAATCCTACCAACCGTATAAACAATTAACATTTAAATGCTTTAGCCTTTCAGTGGTTTCGTTCAATATCGATTAAAGTTGTATCTATTTGAGACATTTAAGCCCGTTCGAATATCGAGAAGAAGACTACTTTTATCGTAAAATACAATGTTTATTGGAATTTGAAACGTAACTGTTCTTTATTATGTATATGTATAGTTAAAATTCTTTAATCTAGTTTTTTTGAGAACACTTTTTGCAGCGAGCATATTATGAACCTTATCACCAATCATTTTTGGATTTTTACAATTTTTTTTAAAATGGCATCAACGCCAATCGACGCTTATGCTCAGCCGAATTCAAAAACAGATGAGGTTGCTGTTAAGAATATTACATTGATAATTACACTTGATGATGGGTTGGCTTTTTCTGCAAGTGAGGTCGGAATAATTTCGAATTACCTAGCTTATGAAGATCCAGAAAGTAAAGTGATCTCGGTGTTGCAAAAATCGAGTCGTATTGGTTTATTTGAAGAATCAACTCGAAAGCGACTAGGATCTAAAATACGAGCACTTGATCTTTCAAACAAAGCCATTACCAGATTGGTTATCAACACGCACGGAGGCAGCTATGAATTTGAAGACAAAACTGGTTCTGCAACTTCTTTGGCATACTTAGGTGAATTTACTGAGACAGGCCCTGATGAAACATTTCGAGAAGTGTTTGATCCTATTTTAGATAAGTTCTCTGAGGACTTGGTTATTGTTTTAAATTCATGCTCTACACTTTGTGGAACGCCTGAAAGAAGAGGTCAGCGAGTTAAAGGCCTTTTTGACTATTTTAAAACGAAGAAAGGTCAAATTTATGGGGCCTACGTCACTGAATCGGGAAGTTATTTATTCGGAAGTCCTCATACGAAGTTAAAAAATCTGATTCCGTCTTTAAGAATGTTTAGCTTTTTCTTTTTAACTTCACCAGCAATAACAACAGTACCGCTAACTGTTTTTTTGGATGAGATTAGCGTTGGATCTATGGTCGTTGCTTCAACTATTTTCGGATTGATTCCAAACGTTTTTCGCGCGACCATCGCGCGGCTGAATGGACGTCATAATAGCAGTAACTGGGGCTTTATTTATGAGTACAATGGTGAGATCTACAATTATAAAAAAATAAATAAAGCAGTGAGCCGGTTTCAAACCATTTATAAAAAGAACTCTTGCGAGTTCTATCTTTTTAAAAATTAGAATAATAAATATATAATATTATGACGTTAACATATCAATGAGCGGTCCAGAGATCGTGACCACCGCAGATAGTGGCTTGGAATCTGGTTTACCTTCGGGCCAATGGCTCGTGTACGGGCCATTCTTTTTAGATAGTTCCCCAGGATGTTGAACGCTTAAAAACAGTGTTTTGTAGTCTGGTGAAAAACAAGGACCGGTTAGTTCTGCATCATTAGGTGCAGAAGCCACTTGAATGACCTTGCCAGCGTCTGGACCAGTTCGTGGCACTACGAATAGCCCGTTATTCCCAAAGCCCTTCAAAGGGCCTTTATCGACTTCATTGCCGGGCATATCAGACGTGATCCAAAGATTTCCATTTCGATCAAAAGCTAAATTGTCTGGGCAGCTTATTCCTGATTTTTTTCCACCAGTTAAAAAAGTTTCAAACTCAAACGATGTTGAAGAGTAGTTATTATCTGGCTCTATAATTTTTAAGATCGACCCGTTGTGGTTGTCCTTTGTTTTGTTATTCGTCAGAGCAATTAGAACATGTCCATTGAAGGGATCAATTTCAATATCTTCAGGACGAGCCAGTGGAGTAGCCCCTACAATTTTCGAGGCTTCTCTGCAAAAGGTTAAAACTTCGGTTTGATCTTTAAAGGCTTCTTTTAATCGTGGATTTTTAGTAATGTCTAAACTTAACCACTGGCGTTTTTCTAAAGAAGCTACAAAAAGTTCACCTTCGTCTAAATTGTTTTTATTTTTCGATACAAATTTATACAAACACTCATTGTCAGAATCATCTCCTGAATACACCACAGGATAACCGTCTTTATTCATTACAGGCTTCGCACACTCATGGGAAAAACGCCCTATTCCCGTTAGCTTTTTAGCGTTTTTAGTTTCTGGATTGTATTCAACAACCCAACCATAATGTCTTGGATCAAGGGGATTAAGTCGATTCCACAAAACACCTTTAGGACTTTCAACCGCTTTTTGTAATTTGCGGTCGTACTCTCCGTAGTAGTGCTGGTAATTTTCTTCACATGTTAAAATCGTATTCCACGGAGTTAACCCGCCTGAACAATTCGCGAACGTACCAATAGCGTGTTTTGAATTTCCAATTTTTACGTTATTAGCAAACGGAATTTTAGAATCCCCAGAAAGCCTAAAGTTATACTTACTGTCTTTAACAACTTCCCAAATTTGATCCTGATTTTGTTTGATTTCAAAGAAACTTCCACCAAGTAGTGTTTTTTCATTGGCATACTGTTCTTTGGTTGGAACTTCGCTTCGGACTCGGTTTGAAACTAAAGTAGATGTAAATGCTTCGTGATTCACCCAAAGACCGAACTTACCGTCTTTTAACTTTATGACTTGCGTAAAGTCGTTATTAGTTCCAAAGAATATATCTTTACTTAACTGCTCTCCGGTTTTTATTAAAATTTTAAAATTCAAACCCTCGGCCAAGATCAGTTCATCTTGCATCAAGTTAGCTTTTAAACCTTTAATTTTTTTACTGATTTTTTTTTGGATCGTTTCGGCTTTTTCTTGGGCCGCTAAATTCAATGGTGAAGCCATAGTAACGAAGGCTGCGCTGCCACCTAAAAACTTAAGGAAGTCTCTGCGTGATGGGCTCAGTGTTTCAAAACTATCATTTGGATTTAAATTTTTTGAAAGTGTTTTTTGTTTACTTAAGTTTTTCATTTCATCCTAGCTGTTTTTATAATAAATAAATTCTTTAAAAATCAGTTTTATTGCAATTGGGCGTTTGTTTATGTCTTTAGCTATCGATAAGTTTCATTAATTAATTTTTTAACCTGATGTTTTAGGTTTCTTAAAAGTCTTAAGCGAGGTCAAGCCAGGCGCCAAGTTAGGAATGTGTTTTCATTTATGATTGTGCTTTTAAATCTTGCCATTTGGATTAATTCTTTTAGCAGAAGGGCTAAATCTAGCGAATTATAGGTTTTTTTGCCCTGTTTTTAATACATTTGGCTAAATTTAAGGGTCTTACTCTTGCTATTTTTGGGTCTTAACTCTATAACTGGAATTCAGTTTAATTAACATACAAACAAAAAGCATAATAAGCAAAAGAGGATAAAAGTGAGTACAGGTACAGTAAAGTTTTTTAATACAGGAAAAGGTTTTGGATTTATAACTCAAGACGACGGTAAAGATTTATTTTTTCACGTTTCAGAAATTCAAGGTCAAGAGCCTCAAGAAGGCGACAAAGTTGAATATCAAGTAGGTGAAGGACGTAAAGGGCCTTGCGCTT
>JANODG010000140.1:0-20257 GCA_031412575.1 Bdellovibrionales bacterium | reverse complement strand
GTTGGACCCATCAAAATCGAAAACAATTTACCGGACGAAAAGGTTTTGTTCTTATCAGATATTTTTCCTACAGGTTGGATGGCCGCCTTAAACTGCGATATTCAACCGGGTGATGTAGTTGCCGTATGGGGCTGTGGCCCTGTGGGACAATTTTGTATTCAAAGTGCATTTCTTCAAGGAGCTAAACGCGTGATTGCCATAGACGACGTTCCCGAACGTTTAGAAATGGCAAGATTAATTGGCGGAGCTGAAGTCATCGATAAGTCCAATGTAGATGATGTTTATAAAGCCTTACAAGATATGACGAAAGGGTTTGGTCCTGATAAATGTATCGATGCGGTGGGGGCGGAGTCTCACTCGACAAGTGCATTGTTAAACTTAAAAGATGCAGCTTTTCAGAAAATGCATATGCCATCGAATCGTCCTTATGTGATCAATGAAGCTATCAGGTCATGTCGTAAGGGCGGCGTGGTTTCGATTCCTGGGGTTTATTCAGATGTTATAAATGGGTTTATGCTAGGCAGTGCAATGAACAAAGGTTTAACGATACGAACTGGACAAACCCATGTTCAGAAATATCTTCCAGAGCTTTTGGCCTTGATTGAAGAAAATAAAATCGATCCATCGTTTGTGGTGACCCACACTGTCCCACTGGTGGAAGCACCCGCAGCTTATGAAATGTTTAACGATAAAAAAGATGAATGTATTAAGGTTGTGCTTAAACCCTAAAGGCTCAGTCCATTTCGTTTAACTACAAATAAGAGTCTAATCATTTTTCTCGTTATGAATATAATTATGGAAAGCTATTTGCTTACCAGTTCGGCTGCGGAATGCCGTAAATCAAAAATCCAATTTAAATTGATAATATTGAAGTCACTGGGCAGTGATCAGAAATATTCTCTTTAAAAAACTCTGAGTCTTCATACTGACTTTTTGGCTTTTTAGTTTTGTCGCAGATAGGGTGAATGAAATAATCTAAAATTTTATTCTTAGTATCGATCATCAAAAAATCAAAAATCTTTTGAGTTAAAGCCAAAGTAGTTGGTTTGTCTTTTTCTGTATAAAAATCAAAACCAATGTCATCACTTAAATCCAAAAACAGATCGATTTCACTGAAGCGCTCTCCATCGATGTTTCTGATATAGCTGTTAAAATCACCACCTAAAACAATAGTTTGGTTTGCAGGGATTTTTTTATTTTTTAATTCTTTTAACAGCATCATGGATTGTTCTTTTCTTAACGCGGCCTCATCGATGCCGGCTTTAAGATGTAAATTAAATGTATTCACAATGTGACCGGTTTTTTTGGATTTCAAAGAAACGTACAGTACATCGCGAAGTCTGTCTTTGGAATCAGAAATATATAGAGTGCGGTCCGGGCTAAATAGCTCATCATTGTTGTCAGTAAATGTGTACTTGGTGGTGTCAAAGCAAGTCACAACATACTGATGGGCGTTTCCTCTGAAATCGTAAGCTGCACATTTAAATTTATCGTTTAATATCTGTTCGAAACGCTCGGGCTTAGTTATTTCCTGAAATAAAAATATTTCGGTCGACTCTAACTCGTTATCGATAAAATCTTTTATAAAAAGATCTCTTTCATCCACATTTTTAGTGTGAAACTTCGTGTTTCCGTACCAAGCTATATTCATAGTTGTGATTTCAATATTTTCTTTTTCTGCGCTTTCGGCGATGGCAACGAAGGAAAAATTGATGAGGACAAGGGCTTTTATGATAAATAAATAAACATATTTTTTATCTGGCATAACTTATGGTTTATTAAGACCTAAATTTATGCAAACGACTTTGGCATTTAGCACGCAGCTTAATTCACTTAATTAACAAAATCCTAACAGAACAGATTTTTTAATAAAAAAACTAGATTTTAAGGTCTAGTTTTTGAACTCGCTTGATTCTCTATGAACAATAGTCAGAATATGATTATGTCCTTGAAATCAAATATTAAAAAAAGTGCGTCTAAAGATTCAATAAGTATTATCGCGCCAAGCTTTAAAATTCCAGATTCGGATTTAAAACAATGTCTGACCGCTTTAAGCGAATTAGATTTTAAGTATAGTTTGCAAAAACCTTTGTTTAAAAACGACGAACTGTGTTCGCACACAGCTAACAAAAGATTCGAAGATTTTAAAAAGGCGTTAAAAGACAATCACAAATTTATTTGGTGTCTTCGTGGGGGGTACGGAGCACTTCACATTGCACCTGACGTCCTAAAATTAAGTAAACCAAAAAATCAAAAAAACTTAATCGGCTTTAGTGACATCACCATTTTGCATTACATTTTAAACCAACAGTGGAACTGGCCAAGTTTACACTGGAAGCACCTAAATGGTTTTTTGGATTCCGAAACGAAATCCTTCAACAAAAACCTTTTTGTTAAAAGTCTGGATCGCATTAATCATCAAAAGTATTTCGAATTTAATGATTTAAGTCCTTTAAATATAAAAGCTGAAAAAACAAAATCGATCAAATCTAAAATTGTCGGTGGAAATTTGATCACCTTGCAATCTTTAGTTGGTCTTAAAATAAAAAAACCCAAAGGAAAGATTTTATTCTTTGAAGAGATTGATGAACCTGTTTATAAAATTGACCGCGCGTTGACACAGCTTGAATATGCAGGTTGGTTTAAAGGTGTAAGTGCCATCGTCCTAGGATCATTCACTAATAAAAACGCGGACATTGAAATTCAAACGAAGGACTATTTTAAAACCAAATTTTTGAAATTTGATTTGCCCGTCTTTGAAGGTTTAAAAGCGGGTCACATTCCTGATCAACAGCCCTTATTTTTTAACACCGAATCTGAAATCAATAGGGATAAAAAAGGATTTGGATTGAAAAACAAAAATGGTCTTTTTATAGGAAGCTCAAAATGAATCTCAAAAATACGGTCACAAAGACTGTCAAAAATAAGACCAATTCCAAAATGAAAAAACAAAAAGACAAAATATCGGGCAATTTTCTAAAAACTCATTTAAGAAAAAATTTGGACAGCCTTTTATTTGAACACTCATTAAATAACAAAGCTGAAAGTTTAAACGTCGGTGTGATCCATAAGAAAAAAATATATAAGTTCAACTGGGGCAAGAATTACACCTATTTTGATCTGGCATCATTAACAAAATCGATTTTTACGATGTCTGCTTTCTTAGTTTATGAAGAATTTCACCATTCGGTTATCCACAAATCTGTGGATAACATTTTGCCGTGGTTTAGACCTAATTTTGGGACAAACTTAAATGCTCAACATGGTGGCGAAAAAATTAAAGTGATGGATTTGTTATCTCACCAGTCAGGGGCAAGGGCTCTTTATCCAGTTTATAAAGAGTTAGAATTCAACACGCTAAGAAATTTAAATCCTTTAAATGAATTAATTCGAAATGCTCCTTTTGATCAGACCACATCAGTTTATTCAGATGTTGGATTTTTTTATTTAGGTGCGATTTTAGAAGAGCTTTACAACAGACCTCTTTTTGAAATTTTTGAGCACTTAAGATCTTACTTCGATATGTCGGACTTACATTTTAATCCTTTAAATCAAAAAAGCCTTTATAAAAAATCACTTTACGCGCCTACAGAAGATTGCAAGCTTCGAAAAAAAATCATTCAAGGTGAAGTTCATGACGAAAATTGCTGGCGTATGGGTGGGGTTGGTCCCCATGCAGGACTTTTTGGTTCCATTGACGGAGTATTATCTTGGACTAATAATATCATGAATGTGTTTAAAGCTAAGTCTCAGTTTTCAAAATCTACAATAAAACATTTCTTAACAAAACAAAAAGGCGACTGGCGATTAGGGATGATGGTTCCATCTAGACCTATTTCTTCATGCGGGAAATATTTTTCTGACAACTCTTTTGGTCACTTAGGTTTTACTGGAACATCCTTTTGGGTTGATCCTCAAAAAGATTTGGCAGTTGTGATTTTAAGTAACAGGACATATCCTGATCGAGAGAATAAAAATTTTAACATCTTAAGACCTTTGATTCATGACACGGTTTGGGAGACTTTAAAGTGATTAAAAAAATTTCTGAATTAAAACCGGGCTCACACATTCACATCATGGGCATCTGCGGGACGGCAATGGGTAACTTTGCGGGTCTTCTTAAATCTATGGGATTTAAAATTACAGGCAGTGATTTAAATGTGTATCCACCGATGTCTGATGTTCTTAAAAGTTTAAACATCGAAGTTTTTACGGGTTACAAAAAAGAAAATTTAATTCCAGCTCCTGATTTTGTTGTGGTGGGTAATGTGATTTCTAAAACCATGCCTGAAGCTGAATACCTATTAACGACCAATATTCCTTATGCGTCTTTCCCGGAAAGTATAGGGGACATGATTTTAAAAAACACCCACTCGATTGCTGTTTGTGGAACTCACGGGAAAACAACAACAACTTCGATGCAAGCTTGGATTGCAGAATGCCACAGGCTTCGTCCAGGATATTTAATCGGTGGTGTGCCTAAAAACTTTGAAAGTTCATTTAGTTTAGGCATGGGTGAGTTTTTTGTGATTGAAGGCGACGAATACGACACGGCTTTTTTTGATAAAGTGCCGAAGTTCAAACACTACTTTCCAAAGTCAGCGATTTTAACAAGTGTCGAGTTTGATCACGCAGATATTTATAAAGATTTAAATGATGTGATTAATGCTTTTAAAATTTTAATGCATAAACTAAGCCCCGATGGAAACTTCATTTATCATTCCGGGGATCAAAATATTAAATCCATCCTTTCAGAATCAAAAACAAAAAATAAATTCAGTTATGGTTTCAAAGATGCAGATTTTTTAATTAAGAACGTTGAATACTCTAAAGATTTCACGCGCTGGGATGTTCAGTATAAAAACCAAACCTTTCATTTAAAGTCTGTGATGGGTGGGGAACATAATGTTTTAAATTTCACCGCTAATTTTGCTTTGAGTTTAGTTTTGGGTTGGTCAATACCAACAACAATTAAAGCCATTGAATCTTTTGAAGGGGTTAAGCGCCGTCAAGAAGTCTTAGGTGAAATTGGTGGGGTGCTAGTGATCGAAGATTTCGCTCATCATCCAACAGCGGTTAAAATGACCTTACAGGGATTAAAGAAAAAGTATCCTGATCGTCGCTTAATCGCGGTGTTTGAACCTAGGTCAGCCACATCGAGAAAAGCTGTTTTTCAGAATGACTATTACGTCGCCTTTCATAAAAATTGCGAGCAAGTGATTGTGGCTGTGCCCTATACACCTATTCCTAAAAATCCAAGTTTAAAAGATCACGACCCAACACAGTTTTCATCAGATCAATTGGTTTCAGAGCTGAATTCGAATGGCACTAAGGCGATACTTGCAGAATCCTATGAGAGCGTAGTTAAAAACTTATTAAGCGGGGCCAAAGCCAACGATCTAATTGTCCTTATGAGTAATGGGGGATTTGGTGGAATATATCCCCAAGTTATGGAAGGCTTAAAAAACAAATTTTAGCTGAGATGAAACCGTCCTTTACAACATCATTAAACTATTTATTGGATAATAAAAATGAATTGCATTGATTGCTGGTTAGATCCGACACAGGAAAACATTGGCCATCAAAACAGACGCTTTGTATGCCACTTGCTTTCAGAATTCGTTTTGAACTTTCATTTCGAGTTTCAGAAACAAAATACAAACGTCTTGCAATTTCGATTTGAAGATTTAAAATTTCAGACCTTATAGGGCTGGGACTTTCACTTTTTAGTAATCCTAAAACGTATTCAAGCAAACGTTCGCTATCTTTAACATAGTCCATAATCTCAGAGAAATGCTTTCGCAGAGCCAAAACATTTCCAGCCTTGATAGAGTAAACGAAAGGTTCATAAAACAAGAAATTATTTAAATTTGGCTCATTTCTTAACTCTGTCATCAAAAAATCGTAAGCAAGAACTGGCGCCATTTTGACCAATCTTTCTTTAATGGATTTAGAGTTTTGATAAGCCTTCCATTGCAAAAGTCCTCTTTCATATTCAGGCCGATAGAATTCCTTGGCTTGATTATGGTTCCATGTATTCTTTAAGATCTGATCTATTTTTTGTAAAAGCACCGACTTTTCTGAAATATCAATAGAAGTGATTTCTGGAGCTTTATCACCAATCTCCAACGAAAATGAATTGTGAATGTGAAAAGTTGAGACTAAAAAAAAACAATAAATAAGTACTTTTAGATTACACATGAAGTAATCATCAGCAAAGTTCATTCCAAGATTATGTATATAACTTCATCGATGAAAACGACGAGGTAGCGCTTCGGTTAATTAAAAGCTTCGTGGCGGTTAGGACTCAAAACCTTGCCCCAAGAAATTTAAGGCAGGCTGGGGAACCAAAGCCTATGAAAGCTAAGTTTTAGCTGAATTAAGTCCTAAAATAGTGTCTATAAATGCGACGTAATCACCAATTAAAGCGATATTGGCGATGTGGATAAATATTTTATATTTAGCTTAAGTATTTCACCTTAATTGTCGATAAAACTATTTGAGTGTCTTATTTTATGATTGAGGAGATTCTATGTTTTTTTCAAAACCAAAATTGTCGAATGTTTTAAAAAAAATGAGTCTAGATTCGGAACAAGGGTTTAGTTTACCTTCTGTCATTTTAGGGGCTTCAATAATGTCCGCAATGGGGCTTGCTTTTGCCACAATGCTTAGTCAAATGAACTCCACTGTTGGTTACATTGAAGATCGCTCAGCAGCATTAGACTTAAAACACATTATGGCCTTAGAGCTAAGTTCAACTCAAGCTTGTACAAATAGTTTTGGTGGGCTCGCAGCCAATGCCAATCAAAATTTAGCGAATATAAAAAACAGTAATGACGTGATAGCTTATCAAAGGAATCAAACTCACGATCGCTTAAATATAACAAACTTTCGTTTAGAAGTTGTAAATCCGCCGATAGCTCCAAGTGGCACAGGTCGTATGAATCTTATTGTTGATTTGGATAGAGATCGAAATTCGGGACCCAGTAGCTTAAAACCACAACCTATCCCTTTAAGTGTCACCTCTAACGGTGCGGGACGAATTGTATCCTGTGTTGCAATTGGTGAAGGGGCTGCTGCGTCGGGCGAGGATACGGCTGGGCAGTGTGAAACTGGTCCGCCTAATGGTTCTAGAGGTAGATTTGGTCCGCTTGCAAGGACTAATTCAGGTCCTTTCCCTGAAGGAACCATTCAAACAACGGCTGATGGGGTTAGAACCTCTAATCAAGGGGTTACAACAACTAAATACTTATGTATTAACAAACGTTGGGCAGCAGTGAGTTCAGAATATCAATCTTCGCGACTTTAATTTTAAACACCAAGGGACTTTACTTTTGTTCTAGATTACATCTTGATGCGTTTGTCCTTTGGAACCTCCCGGTAACCTCCGACGAGTTTCTTATCAAATAAAATGGCTTTAAACCTAAACTTAAGCCTTTAAAGTGACTTAAATTGACACACATTCGATAAAGAATTTGCAGTTTTAAGTTAAATTATCACATAAAACTAGGATTTATACCGAATACTTGAGATAATATGGTCGTAAGTGAGGCAATTTATGAAGCCAGTTAGTATAAATAAAAACGCTAAAAGTTCACGAACTTCGAAGTTCTTATTTAGTGTTTTAAGCGTTGGCATTGTAATTATTTTTGGTGCTTACTCTTGGGCACAAGCTGATGATTTCAGACGCCTTGAAGATAATATTTCCTCATTAAAGTCAAAAATTAGACAATCAACAACTAAAGATCCTAAAGACATTCAAAAACTTTATAAGCTAGAAAACGAGCTTGAAAAAAAGCAATACCTACAAAAAAATAAAGTCAGATAATAAGTTATTTATTAATAAGTTTTTGTAATTCATTTCTTTCTATTCTTGAAAGAGGAATTATAGCTTTTATCATTGAAACGGGTAAACCATCTTGGCTTATGATAATGACAGCATTTTGTTCTTGATGTTCTGGATCCGTTTCAACGGGAAGAGTATTTTCTATTTTGCCATCTATAACTAGTAACACACCTTTTAAAGAGTAAAATTTGTCTAAAAACAAAGACCACTCTAGTTCAGACATTTGCCGTAATTTAAGTAAGGCGTGTGTAGTATCAAATAATTTTGTCTCTGATAAAATTTCGATGACGAATTCTTTATCATCAATGTACTCCAGAATTTCAAAAACAAAGGGTTCCTTAAATAAGTTGCGGGGGATTTTTAGTTCGTCGCTAATATACGCTCTTCTTGCAGACATCTGGGCGTAGTCTTTGGATTGAAATAAATTCGAAGCTTTCATCGAAGTTGTTGGCTTAAAAAAAGCATGTGTGACATTTGAGTTCGGGTAAAAACTAGAAAAGTCGTGAAGTGCCTCGTAGCCTGTAATTGAGTTTCCATACCAGTTTAAACCATTGATGCCCGTAACAGTTGAAATGCTAGTGGCGTGAATGTAAACGTCTTGGAGTGGCTCGTAAGGGTTACTATGAGTGTCGTAAATTGAAAGACCGTTTTTGATCGCCGCAGTTATCAAATTAGAGCTTTCCTGGCTTTCAGATAAGTAGTGTTCACAGACAATTTCCGCTTTTGAGCTTATGGAAAAAAGAATGACGAATAGAAGCAAAAAGTTCAGCTTACACATATTGCGTCCGACAGATCTAAATGGTTTCAAAATCCATAGAAACAATTTTAATGACATAGACGGAACCCTAGTATCTTAAGTAGGTTTTAATTAGTATTTCAACTCAATACTGCTTATGCAGGAAATAAGCCAGTACATTAAGCTATTTTTGCCCTCTAAAAGAAGAAAAATATAAATGACATTTGCCCACATTTATTGATCTCGTTCTATATTTAAGCGACCTTACTTAGATGCAAACCAATGAAAAATCGACAGAAAAATCCATCAGTCCGATGATGAGGCAATATAATCAAATTAAATCGCAATGTCCTGACGATATTCTATTGTTTCGAATGGGGGATTTTTTTGAGCTTTTTGGGGACGATGCAATTAAAGCGGCACCCATAGTTGGTTTGACTTTAACGGCTAGAAATAAAAAGTCAGGGGACACAACGCCTATGTGTGGTTTTCCTCATCACAGTATGGCAGGCCCCATCCAAAAACTTTTATCGGCAGGCCTTCGTGTGGCTATATGTGATCAAGTCGAAGACCCAGCGGAAGCCAAAGGTTTAGTTAAGCGACAAATCACAAGACGTCTAAGTCCAGGAATGGTTTTTGACCCCGACACTTTAGATCAAAAGTCGGGGCACTACATGATGTCTTTTGATAACCAGCACATCGCTTTTTTAGACTCAACGACAGCAGAAGCCTTTTATTACAAAAATGATCAAGACTTTGATTATTTTTACGAAGCCTTTAATATTGTAGAAATTATTCTTCAAAGTGAAAAACAGAATTTTCAAGCTCCACCATTTATTTGTGTGACTTATCTAAGTAAAAACAATTTGGAAGCTTCGAACACAGAGAAACCAATTTCAAGCCATGCGAATAAATTTGAAACTAAGTTTTATAAAATGTCTGAAGGTTTTGAACTTCAAGATTGCCGTGGGGTTTTATTAAACTATGTGAAGTCCACCCAAGGCGACGCTTTTGAAAACACCTTTGATGAGTTTAAACTTTACGAGCGGTCCAAAGCTTTAAGTTTAACGTCTAAGGTCTTTAAACATCTAGAAATTTTTAAAAACTATGAGGGCGAGACTTTAGGATCTTTGTTTGAAACCATAAATAAAACAACGACTCCGGCAGGTTCAAGAAAGTTAAAACACTGGCTTAGAAACCCGCTTTGTGACGTGGCTGAAATCACCCGTCGCCACGATGAAATTTCCGTATGGACTAAAGATTTTTTAAAACTAAAAAAAATGCGAGAGCTTTTAAAATCCTTAGGCGATTTAGAGCGTCGCACGTTAAAAATAACTAGTCCAAGTTGTGGACCACGGGATTTGTTAAGATTGTCAGACAGTCTTTATACGTTAATGTGTTTAAACCCTTATATCGATTTTGACCAAGATATCTATGCATCGATCACCGAAGTTCAAGGATTAATTTCAAGAGCGATTAAAGAAGATGCGCCCGTTCAATTTTCGGGTGGTCAATTTATTCAATTAGGCTATAACCCTGACATTGATGACGTGATTAATTTATCAGAAAACGCCCAAGGCTTAGTTCACCAAATGGAAATTCGAGAAAAAGAAGCTACTGGTGTTCAAAGTTTAAAAATTCGCTACAACGGCGTCTTTGGATTTTACATTGAAGTGTCAAACGCTCAAACGCAAAAAGTTCCCAAACATTACATACGTAAACAAACTTTAGTTTCTAGCGAAAGATACACCACAGAAGAATTACAGAATTTAGAAGAAAAAGTTTTGTTGTCTAAATCTAGACGTGTGGAACTGGAGTTGACAGCCTTAGCAAAGATCAAGCAACAGGTTTTACTTAAGTCGAAAGACTTTTTAAAAATTTGTCACAAAGTGGCGGAAGTTGATGTGTTGTCGTCTTTAGCTTGGCTGAGTGTAGAAAGAAAATATGTGCGTCCTGAAATTAGCTTTGATGGAACCTTAGATCTAAAAAAATCACGTCATCCGGTTGTTGAAATGAATATGAACAAATTCATTTCCAACGACATCACTTTAGAGCAAGGACAATGTTTGTTGATCACAGGCCCCAACATGGCGGGGAAATCCACAGTCATGAGGCAAGTGGCCTTAAGCGTGATTTTAAATCAAATGGGGTCATTTGTTCCCGCAACACATGCCTTGATGCCGATTTACAAAACCTTACACACTCGGATCGGCGCTTCTGACTTTTTAAGCCAAGGTTTATCAACCTTTATGGTTGAAATGTCAGAAACCGCAGAATTACTATCTCAGGCCGGCCCAGACAGCTTAATTATCTTAGACGAGATTGGGCGTGGGACGAGCACCTACGACGGCTTAAGTTTAGCCCAAGCGATCCTGGAAGAGTTATTGGTTAAAGGTGCTAGCTTTATGTTTTCAACCCACTATCAGGAATTGACCACGATAGCCCAAGACAACCCACAAGTTCAAAATCGAAGTATGGGTGTTAAAAAAGAAAAAGATAAAATCTTTTTCGAATACGTATTTAAAAACGGTGCCGCCGAAAAATCCTACGGAATCGACGTTGCCCGCATCGCCGGCCTTAAAGACCACGTCATCCGCCGCGCCTCCGAGTTATTGATGGGATACGAAAATAGTTCTTTAACCGAAAAGAGTACTGCTACCACTCATCAGCTTTCCTTTCTTGATTTTCAACCCATACCTGAAGTCGTTTACAAAACTGAACCCAAAATTTTAGAGCTCGTCGAAAAAGTAAAATCATTTTCAACCAATCAGTCCTCACCACTTGAAGCACTTAACGAGATCTCTAAATGGCAAAAAAACCTGTAGTCCCTTTAGATTTATTTTTTGATCCTAAAGGGACCAAAGATATTTTTAAAGAGCAAAAAAAATTCCAAGACTCAATCCTGAAAATTATCAAGGACGAGTCTTCTAAATCAGAATATAAAAAAATCAAAGTTTATACTTTAGGATCGCTTAGCTATGGGGGATTATGTCCTTACTCAGACATTGATTTGTTAGTAGTCGGCGAAAAACATTTAGCTGAAGAATTATCTTTAGGACTTGGAAAAAATTTATCGAATGTGAAAATAAAATGGTGGCCCAAATTAGATTTCGAATTAGCTACAGATATCTTTGATCACATATCCTTGTTTTTCCTAAAAGCTTTATCTGACGAAGACGAGGCCTCGCTTCTTGAATTTAAAAACACTCAGTCTAAATGGATTCATAAAGATTTTGAATCTTATCAAGTCGCCTTATCAAAAGACCGTCAATTGCGACGCTCTAGATATGGTCAGGTCGGTGGCGAGCTATCACCTAACCTCAAGTACGGCCCGGGTGGACTGCGTGACTCTTGCCAAGCCTTAGCTTGGTGCGCCTTCCGCAGGAAGAAAAGCTCCAGCGAGCTCACTGCAGGTGGAAAAACTCCAGCGAGCCCCACGTTAGTCGAACGAAGTTCGACGGTGGGTGCGAGTGAGTTAGACATCACAATCACCCAAGACCTCACCAAAAACCTGACCCAAATCTACCAACTCCGTTTCGCACTTCAACTTCTGTTTCAAACTGACCAAATGAGTTTAGAATTTTGGTCGGAAATTTTAAAACGAATTAAAAAAGACACAGAGCAAAGAAAACTTTACTATCAAATTCTGTATCACCAATATTTTTTAACTGATCTCGTGTTTTCAACTCATAATGCAAGCAAAACCAATTCTAAAAAAATTTTAGATTTAAAAGACTTTAATTTTGAAAATAAAGACGTAGTAAATGCAGAAGAATCTAAGCAACACGCCTACGCTCTTAACGCTAAGCTTACGAATTCCAAAGCTGACAAAAAAACACAAAGGAAAATATTTTCCTGGATTCACTCTCTTTTTTTGAAAACTAACGAAGATTGGCAAATAGATTTTATTTTAGATTCTGGTTTTCTAGTCATCTTATTGCCGGAATGGAATCACATCTTTGGGTTGACTCAATCAGACCACTATCATAAGTACACTGTGTCTGAACACTTAAGACAGACCTTAAAATCTGTCTGTAAGCTGCAATCGAATTCGATCTCTGGATTTTCCTTAGAAAATTCAATGGGAGAATTATCCGCCAAAGATTGGCAGATTTTAAAATGGGTTGCTATCTTCCACGATTTAAAAAAAGGTCATGAAGAAGAGCATTCAGTTTTAGGCAAACAATCCGTGATGGATTTTCTCTACTTTTCTGAAGACGAAAAATCAGTTGTGGCAAACCTTGTGGAGCATCATTTAAGACTTTCAACATTTGCCTTCCGCTACGAACATTCGGACCGCTCACAACTAGAAAGTTTAAATGAACTCTTTGTGGATTCTCATTGGATACGCCTACTTTTGATCTTTACAGGTGCAGACATTTTAGGATCTAATCCTCAGGCATGGAATAAATGGAAAGCCGATCAATTGTATTTTGCTTACAAGTCCTTAATGGATTTTCGAAATGATAAGATCAATGTGGACATTCAGGATATTGAAGGCTTCGAGCTTTCTCCCCAGTTGGTCAAAGTGATTGGTATCGAGTTATTAAAAGAAGACATTATTCTTTTAATGAACAACAAAGAAAATGACATCCCTAAAGAGGATTGGTTGGTCGAATCCATAGACCAAAATCTGTGGGTGAGGGTGTTTAAAAAAGATTCCGGCCCTGGGACTTTAAGCCACATCCTAAACATCCTTTACAACGTTGGCCTACCTGTTGAACAAGCATTCATTGCGAGCGGAACCGACTCCTTCGTCTACAACTGGTTCCGTCTTCCCTTGACCTACGACAAGCCTAAAAAACAAATTCAAAAACGTCTTGAACTCTTTACTAAACAAAAAGAATTTAATCAAAAAAACCTGTTCGCAAAAATCGACCGAGTTATTTTCCTTACTGAAAACCAAGGTAAACTTAGTTTCGTCTTCAAAGGTCAGGACCAAAATGGAGTCTTGCTCTTTATCAGTAAGATCTTTGAAACCCTCGGTGTGAACATTCAAAAAGCTCAAATCAACACTTGGGGCCAGCGTATTGAAGACCTTTTTGTCGTCAAAAAGGCGAATTTTAAGGGTGAAGACCTACTCGACCAGGTGCAAAATAGCTTGAAGTTACCGCAAAGTATTAAAATTTAAGCTTATTCTTTATATTGCCTTTTTTGATTGCACATTATTTTTATGTAATCATAAAACAGCTTAAGATATTGATAAGTAAAGGGTATTATCTAATTACAAGGAATTTAAGAAATAAGGAATTCTTTGGTCTAGAATAACAAAAAACCTCTTATAAAATACTTCTGTCTAGTTTTTGTCAAATTTTTTTTACTCTGCTTGCGTGCATTAAAAATTATTGCCAGACTTTAAGTAAGGGCTAGCGGATGGCCTGGTTAAATGGGGAGGAGCAAGGATGCTTAAGGATGTATTAATAAAAGAAGGACTTTCGAATAGGGAAGCTGAAGTTGCCGAGTTAGTAACACAAGGTTTATCTAATAAAGAAGTAGCAAATAGACTTTTTGTAACTGAAAAAACGGTTAAGTTTCACTTAACAAACATTTATAAAAAAATGAATGTTAAATCAAGAGCACAGTTGATTGTATGGTGTTTACCAAACATGACTTTCGCAGAGAAGCCTGAAATGGTTATCGTTGAAAATACTCCTGTAAACTCTGGAGCAACAACTCAAAAAACAATCATTGAACCTGGTTACACAAACATTAACGAGAAGAAAGCAGAATCAGAAACTCCGTTAATTATTCCTGGACAAGCAAATAAAGCTGGATATTCTTTTTAATTAAAGAAAGCCTTTTATGTTAAGCAATGCTCAGGCATACTTATTCATATGACAAAAGTTAAAAGCTCTATTTCTGAAGTAATTATGACAGAGCTCGTATTGCCCTCTCATACCAACTCCCTCAAAAGTATTTTTGGGGGAGTTATCATGTCGTGGATAGACATCGCCGGAGCCATCTCTGCTCAGCGCCACTCTCAAAGTTCAGTTGTTACAGCCAGTATTGATGCTTTAAATTTTGAAGCACCTGTTTATGAAGGCTGGGTTGTTAATCTTAAAGCCAAAGTTAATTATGTTGGTAAGACCTCAATGGAGGTTGGTGTTCGTGTGGATGCAGAAAATCCAAGGACAGGTCAAATATTCAAGACCGCCAAAGCCTACTTAACTTTTGTAGCCATTGATCCTCAAGGTAAACCACGAGCTGTGCCTGAATTAGAACTTGAAACTGACGAAGATCAACGTCGTTTTGCCCAAGGTAAAATTAGAAAAGAAAGACGTTTGGCTCATAAATAAAATAATTATTAATTTTTAAATAAAAAAAACCCGCAAAGAGCGGGTCTTTTTATCTAGAACTAAAACTTTTTATAATTTAAGATAAAAAATCTAAATTATCGAAATTAGAACTTAAATCACGAGTACGATTTTTAATACGAGTTCTTTTTCGTCGATTTATCATTTTTAGTATTTGCTGTTTACAGGTAGCTAATACTTCGTAAAGATTTTCTCCTTCAGAATGACAGAATAAATCTTGATGTTTTGGGAATCTCAGTTCGAATCCAACACGAATTAAGTCCGGGGACTTTGGTTTTGAAAATAAATCCACATTCAGATGGACGACTAAATGGGTGGCTCCGCGTGCACGTTCTAAAATTTTATCTGAAATATTACGGATATGATCTTCAACGGACTGACTTCGGCTTATGTGTCCCCATTCTATATGGAGTGTATCGTCTATAATTAAATTATTGTTTGAGTTCGAATTATTTGATTGTGAATGAGTTGATAATTTTTTTGCTGACATATGTTTCTCCTTGGTTGCAATTATAAAATTTAAACCTACTAGAAAAAAAATACCTCCTTTAAAAACAAGATAATGAATCACAACAGTGATAACAATTTATATAATTTTGAATGAAACATTAAGATTATTTATGCCACTTTGGAACCAGCTTAAGATGTCGGAAATGTTAAACTTTTTTTAGATGTTACTTTAGCTGGACAAAAGATATGTAAATAAAAAAATAATTGTATGTATTTCGTATTGACATGACAATTTACGGCAAAGTTTGAACTGAACTTGATCAAACATATCTGTGACATCAGGAAAAGGTATGGTTGGATTACCTTTTAGATTCCTAATGCCACCAAGAATAAATTTGCTAAATATTAATTAGACTCTGGTGTTAACATTTTTTCTTTTTCAGCTTTTAGCTTTTCTAGTTCACTTTGATTTTCAGAAATATTGTCTTTCACGTCTTCACGCTTCTCTTTTAAATTTTCTTTATTCTTTTCAAGTTTAACAATATTTTTTTGAACTTTTAAATACTCTTCACCTTTTTTAATGCTATCGACCAAATTGGGTTGGTATTCAATTGGACAATTTGCTACGTTAACTTTTTTTCCTTTTGAGGAAAGTTTAAATCCATTTTCTGGTGAACAATATTCTTTAATACCATCAACCCAACCTTCTTTATAACTTACGATAGGAAAATCTACATTTTTTTGTTTACAAAACTTTTCAGTTTTTAGGATGTCTTCTGCCGCTTGTCCTTTTTGACCGTCAGATACTCCTTTTTGCTTCCAATCTGTTGACGAGCAATCACTTCTAGAAACACCACTGCATCCTATACTGATTAATGTGATGAAAATTGCTGCAACTGCTACTATATTTTTTTTATTCATTATTTTCTCCTGTTTTAAATTAATCTAGTTAATTTAGTAAATTATTGTTTTTGATACTCTGAATCTAGGTTGAATGAGTTAATGAGCTTAAGGAAAAACTCTTGTTGATTGAGCAAAGTAGCTCAGTAGATTGATACTGTCAATTCGCATGGTTTTTGTTACTGCGTAAAGGATCAAAAAGACTAAATGGTGTTAGGTAATTTTGGGCTTAAAAAATATATTTTTTAAGTTGTGTAAAAAATTACACAATATAGACCAAGTTGTTTGATCTAACAAAAAAACGTGTACGACCATCATCGCCAAGCTAACTTGTTTTAAGTCCGCAACAAAAAATAAAAATATGTGCATCAAGGTTAAGTTAAACCAAAAAAAAGTTCGAAGAAAACGGTTCGCTACACTCAAGCACGCCAGCAGTTCCGAAAATAAACCAACATACGTAATTCCAACAAGTATTATCGGAAAAATTCTAAGATTATCTACCCAGGCATAAGTGAGATGATTTTTACCTAAGAAGACACTCATAAACTGGCCGTTAATCCAAGCTGGTGTATTGAATTTGTAAAATCCAGAGAAACTGTAAGAAAAATAAACTACAGTCATGAATGGCCGATAGGTGTCTTCAAAAAAATCTTTTTTCCAAGATGTTAGTAACAAATTTATGATTAAAAAGTTTATGTAGGGCATTTCAGGGGAGTACACATTGGCATTTAAAAGTACGAAATAAATACTTGTGCTTAGTGCTGTAATTAAAGAAATTTTTATTAACTTAGGAAACAGAAGCCCTACAAATGACAATGTTTTTAAAATATGAAGAGCAAAGATCATCACGTCAGAAGAAAGGTAGTTGGCTAAGATTTCGCTTTCACAATAATTAAAACCATTTACGCAAGAATACATTTTTTCTAAGTAAAATAAATCATGAAGGTTTGAATAAAACCCGTAGGCGGATAAGGCGTAAATACCATATCCTATTTTAAAATTCGAAAGCGAATCTTTAGGGGCAGTCATATGATCTTATTATTTTTGAGCCCCTATACACATTAACAACATCTACGATTAAAGATCCAATCTTTTGCTGACATAAAAACCTATCAACAAAAATTTTATATTTTGGATGCTGAATTGGTTTTGGCATCATCATGAAATTATAAAATAAAAGTTTATAATGATGTGGTCCTTGCTGGTTCCGGTAAAAAAATTTATCCAATTTTAATTTTTTAGTTTGTCCATATTCAGAGACAAGCTTGATTGTAATTGCAATCTCCCTTTTTCTAAGGTTTCGGCCATGAGAAAAAACTACCGGAGCTGGCGATATGGCATCAAAAATATCATTTCGTCGGCCTGTTAAGGCTATTTTAGTCATTCCCGAAAAACCTATTAACAATATTGCAACTTGTAAAAAGGTGATTTTCATAATCTTACAATACCTTTGGCATTCGGTAATGTAAGTCTTGTTGTTCGACAATCATATCTTTTATCCCTAAATTATTAGAAAGAAGATAACTTAAAAATTCGCCAGTGCTTGTTTCTAGAATTTTAGGTTTATGCCCTTCATTTTTTAGCTGAATAAAAATGGATCTTGCAATGTAATTATTGATGTAATGATTATTGATGATTATAATGACTGGGGAATTAGGTGGAAGACTTTTTTTAGTATCAAGAATCATGTGGCTTCCCACAAGCGAAAATTTGGATTTTAAAAATCTTTGAAATCTTTCAGGAGTGTATGTTTTTTTTAAATGGGCGCTTAAATCTTCGGGATTAAAATATACTGGATATTCACGAATTGCTTTTTTAAAGTGAACTTGTTGATATACAGGTTCCTCAGACAAATCCAAAATATAAGGTAATGATCTTTTTTGAATAAGATTAGCTAAGTCTTGATTTGTTAAAGTTTCGAAATTTTCTGGGTAAATATTGTCTTTATTAATGCTAAGTCGATCTCTCCATTCAAGAGTAGCATCTTTAAACCAAAAAATTTTTCTGTAGCCTTCGAAATACAAATTCGTCACCGTATTATATCCCTGTGTATTGAATGCGGTGTTCGAAACAACAATCACAGGGTTGTTTTTTAGAGGCGCGCCGATTTTTACGTTTAAAGTGAAATCTTCAATCGGATTTTTAAAAGTATTGTTTGAACTCGCATAGTTCGACTGGTTATTAACTATTGGAATATAATAAGTCTGTAAGTCACCAGTATGAACATATTCAACACTTACATCTGCAAAGAATTGAATAAGCTCTTTGTAATTTATAACTTTAGCTGCCCAGTGCTTGTCCTTATCCTGGTAAGGAGACCAATCAATGTTAGGGCGATCGGTTTTTGTGATCTTACCAATTGCAAAAAACATATCCTTATTGAAGTTCATAGGATTATTATTAAAAAGGCTAAGAGAATACATAAATTTTATTGGATTTATTGACTTACCAAAAGGTTTGATAGCTTTCAAAATTGAAGGGTTTACCTTTTTTGAAAATAATGCCGCTTCGTTAAATGGTGTATTTATGATTTGAGAAATTTGAAAAATTCCCACGCTTAATCCAGTTTCACCATTGATTATATTTACACTGCTTGCTTCAAGTTTACATTTAGTATTTCCAACTGGAAATATTCGGACTTCTTGCTCTGAGCTGAAGTAGTAATTTAAAATTTCGGGTGGTACTGAAATTTTATTTTTAGGAATACATGAGAGTTCCGCATAAGATGCGTTAGCCCAACCTACGATTAGTATATTGAATAAGAACATATTTAACATTGCCATATCTAATCCTAAAACGTTAAAATTATAACGTCTATATATAATACTGCGGGATGTGCTTAATGAATTTATTTTTGCTCAGCTTAATTTTGACTTTTGTACAAAGTGCATCTTTTGCAAATACGAATTCATTAGAAGAGATGACCTACTTAAGTCTAGCTGAAGACATTGGTTTAGAAATTTCTAGGAAAGAAATTATGGTGATGAACATTTGGGCTCGGGTTTACCATAAGCCCATTATCATAAATGATTCGGTAATAACAAACCTATCTGCAAGTCGTACTAAATATATTAAAGGCCTGAAAATTAAAAATACCAATTTTTATTTCGCTAAGTTAGCAGGAATTGTTTTGGAAGATTGTCTTTTAGAGAACGTTAATTTCAACCAATCTGATTTAACTTTTGTGAACTTTAAAAACTGTACCCTGAATAATGTAAAATTTAAGGACACCATAATGTATGGAGTTAAAAATAATCGTTTCTAAACTTGCTAGGTTTAAGGCCTTTTTTTATAGCGCTATTGTCGGGTTAAGCTTTTCGCACACAGTGACAGCACTAAAGTGGATTGATTTAGAGATTTGGAATTACTATTCCATCGATTATTTCAAATCAACCTGTTACCCATTTTTTAACAACTGCACAGCTTTATCATTTTCAGATGTTACGCCAATTAAATATTTGATTTTTATATATTTAATTCTTAGTGTTCTAATTTACATCCCTTTGATTTTTAAGAAAAATAAGCTGACTTACGTTTTATTTTTCTTTTTATTTATCATCAAAGCGGGTCTGTTCCTTTCAAGATATAATGTAATGGGTAATTATCACAACATGCATTTGGCTTTGGTGATTATATTTTTAATCCTTCCAAGGGCCAGTTTCTTTTATAGGATTACACTTTGTTTACAGTACTTTTGGGCTGGCACTCTTAAACTTAATATTGAATGGCTTTCTGGTGCGGCCTTCGTTAAATATCCAAGTTTTTTCCAAGGTGAATTTTATCTTCTAAGCTTATCCTATGTCGTAATTTTAGAACTGGTGCTTTGTTGGGGACTAATTTCAAAAAACTCGTTTCTGAGAAGGCTCACACTTGTTCAGCTCATTATTTTTCATGCCTATTCATATTCAATCGTGGGTGCATTTTATCCTTTGATCATGTTAGGAATTCTTTTTCCAATATTGATCGAAGATTTCTTAAAAGTGAATCAGAAACGATATTTTATTAGCTTTA
>JANODG010000139.1:0-26664 GCA_031412575.1 Bdellovibrionales bacterium | reverse complement strand
GCAAGACCGGCAGCGCCAAGCACAGCAATGAATGAGGTGGTTTCGATCCCAATCATTGAAGCTACAGAAATGATAACCACGGCTTTTAATGTGATGGATAAAAAAGAAGTCATCCAACTGGCTAGTGAGGCGTCAACATGGTTGATTTTTAAAACTCCGAGCAAAGATTTGGCGATTTTTTTTGAAAGCCAAAAACCAACAATAAGCGTGAGGATTGCTAGAAGTAACTTAGGGGCGTATCCCCAAACCATCAGTACCATTTTGTTGAGGGATTCTTGATTTAATTCTAATCCGTTCATATAGTTTCCTGGTTTAGCCTGATTGTTTAATTTTCAAACTAGACTTTAGTGAATATCTAAAAAAATGTCTATGCACGTTGTGTACGAATTTAGGTCTCATTTTGGGTCGATGGTAGAGTTTAAAATTCATTGGGTTTAATTTAGCTCAAAAAAAATAAAAACTAGGGTAAAATAAGAATATATTCAGGGTTTCGAATATCAATTTGAAACAACAAAGAGCCAAACATGAAAAACGTGCTAAAAAGTAAAACACTTTCGGACTTACGATATCCCTTAGAGGATGGCAAATGCGCTATCGAAATCAAAGTTATAACTTTGGAAGACTTGTTTGACGAACACGATCCTGCGCCTTACATGGTGAGGGATTTAGACAGTTCAATTATGGATTACATTTCTGGCTGTGTGCTTGAAATTACACCGGAGTTTGTTGGTAAGCTTCGAATTTTCACTGAAGATTTTTTAGACCTAGACAAACAAGATGTGTTTACTAAATCCATTCGGGATTTTTTTGCTCTCAAAGCACATATGGAAAGAATTAAATTACAACAGGTTTTTAAGAGAGGTCTTTTTTCCTTGGTGATTGGACTTATCTTTTTAAATTCAGCTATTTTTGCTTCGTTTTATATTCAAAATAAATCCCCTGAGTTTTGGACTTCGTTTTTAAAAGAAGGTTTACATTTATTGGGTTGGGTCTCTATGTGGAAACCTATAAATCTATTTTTATATGATTGGTGGGAACCCCTTCAGGATATGAAAATTTATAAAAAACTGAGTAAGGTGGATGTTGAAATTAAGTTTTCTAATTATGAAGATGAGGTTGCTTAAGCCTTCATGCAGTTTTCACAAGTGATATGAACCTGTAGATTATGAATTTGATTTATTTTTAAACTCAAAGAGCTCGCGATCACGTTTTCTTTAGCTAAATCTAAATGTGGCTCTTGAACTGTGTTGCAAGTCTTACAGATCAAACTTAAGTGAAAGCTCTGTTCACACGCAATATGCGAACAGAGCTTATATTTACCGTCCGAAAGTGAATGTACCAAATCTAAATTTCTAAGGGCTTCGATGGTTCTGTAAACCGAAGCTTCGTCGATTTTAATTTTTTTATGATTTAATTTTTTAAAAAGATCTTTTATCGACAAACCTACTTTTGAAGACTCAAGCTCTTCAATTAAAAATTTTCTCTGGGGAGTCATCCTTAAGCCTGAGCCTCGTAAAATATCTGAAATGTATTCGGGAATAGAGCTGGTTTTAATATGTTTTTTGCTTGAAATTTCTTTTTGGTCTGGTTTTTTCATTTCAATCTCTTCTTTTTAATTTAGGACTTAGCTCGTAAATACTAAATTCAACTTGGCTTAGATGTTAGTCTAGCATGGTCACAATTAAATTTCTAGACTTGTGAATGAGTTTTAAGAGACCGAAAAAGCTATTATAGAAAAGGGTTTTTGTTAGGTGCATGAAATATAAGTTATTTAACGAACCATGCAATTTAACTTTTACCTAAACCAAGGAGTATGTTTTGAATAAATCATCTGCGTCAGGCTTGCTGTTAGCACTTTTTGTGTTCTTGGCCATTGCCTTAACATCTACAAAAAATCCAATGGTGTTTTTAGATTGGCATGCGGGCTTGATCGTTATTGGTGGTACAGCCGCCGCAGCTATGATCAGCTTTTCAACTCAGAATATAATTCAATTATTTAAAATATTCGCAAGCCGTGTTCTTAAAAGTACACAAAAGCAGTATCAAGATGTCATTCAAGAGATGGTGGATCTTGCAACGAATTACAGAAGTGATGAAGGTGCATTATCTAAAGCTTTACCAAATATTAAAACGCCATTTTTAAAAGAGGCTATCGAATTAACAATCGATGGTGGATTGACTGAAAAAGAAATTGATTTGATTTTAGCAAAACGTGCCTCAACTCACTTTAAGCGCTATGAAGAAGACGCGAACATGTTCACGACATTAGCGAAATTTCCACCGGCATTTGGTCTTTTGGGTGCGGTTGTGGGTATGGTTGGGTTAATGGAAAGTTTAGGTGGGGCTGATGCGATTAAAAACGTGGGTCCTAAAATGGCTGTAGCCCTAGTGGCAACTCTTTATGGTATTGCTGTTGCCAACTTCATTTTTATTCCAATTGGTGAAAACTTACAAAAGTTTAACAGACAAGACAAAATCACTCGAGCGATGATTATTGACGGCATGAGAATGATACGCGCTAAAAAACACCCTTTACTGGTTGAAGAAAACGTAAAAAGTTATTTACTTCCAAGCGAAAGAAAAGGCTTTAAAAAATCAGGTTCCGGAAATGGATCTGGTGGAGCTAAGAAAGCTGCATAATATTAAATTTATTTTTTTACTTAAGTTTACAAATGCAATTAATTAATAAGCAAAATTTTTAAAGTCCAAGGAGTTACATGAGTGCCGCTGAAGATTTAAATTCCCATGATAATGAAGGAGGGGAACAAATCGTTGTACTTGATGATCATCCTGCAGGTCACATGGATACAGAAGGTGTTTGGCTGATCAGTTATGCAGATATGATGACTCTTTTGATGGGGTTTTTCGCACTGATGCTTTCCATGTCTACTTTTGACGAAGATAAATTTAAAGCCGTTGGAAATCAAACAGCACTTTATTTTGGGGGCGAAGTCGAAGAGCCCTTTGAAGCTGCTGGTAACGCCATTAAACAACTGATCAAAACAAAAGGCTTAGAGGATCAAGTTAATATCACCGTACAACCTTCTGGAATTATCATAACTTTTGAAGGTACACTTTTTTTCACATCTGGATCATTTCTAATGCGCGATAACGCCAACCTATTGATGGCCGAACTTCTAGAAGTGTTAAAAAAAGAAACTGGTGATAAAAAGTTTTTAGTCGAAGGACATACAGACGACATTCCAATCAATCGTGGAGTCATCGCCAGTAACTGGGAACTTTCTAGTCTAAGAGCAAACGCAGTCGCAAGATTATTCGAAAAATATAATTTTGATCGCAATCAAATACTGACCATTGGTCTGGGTGAAACTCGGCCTATAATGCCAAATAGAGATCAAGCTGGTACTCCGATAGTTTCTAATCAAGAACAAAATCGAAGAGTTATAATTAAAGTCTTAAACAAACATCCGATTTAAGCCCCTTATGGTTTGAAATCTTTATTTTCCTTCGTATTAATTTAACTAATACCAATCAACCCTTCATGATTTTTAGTCTTTAAACTGACGTCGCAATTTAAATTAAGTCTTAACTACCTAAGTTGGGTTTTTACTGAAATTACAGGGTTTTATAGTCTTTCGTGAAATTTTTGTTAGCATAGTAGATGATGAATCAAGTATCACAAAATGTTAATGATAGAAATTTAGCCGAAAACAGCTCTAAGAGTTTTTCTTCGGATGTTCGTAATTCAAATTCTGATTTTTCTAATTTGCCCGTAAATCAAAAGCAAGTTGAGCGCGGTCATGAACTAGGGGATTGGTTTATCTTTCGAGAGACTCGTCATTTTGGTCCACTCACTACTAAACAGGTGAATCAATTTTTATTGTCACGATTAATATCTAATCAACATCACATCTGGCGTCCTGGCTTTGAGAAGTGGATGCCAATACAATCCATTGAATCTTTTAGATCCTTCGGACAAAATGAAATTGAAAAAATATCTGACAATGATTTTTCATTCCAAGCCTACTTAGGACCCATCGATAGAATCAAATTTCAAGAAGCTGATGTGAGCTTTCAAGAAAACACAGGCGTAAAAATTTTAAATATTAATGTTCAAGACGTTCAAAATAAAATCAACGACAAGTACGAAACTTTCAGAGTCTCCTCCAAAGAGCTATTGAATGAGCTTTTATTTACCTTTGGTCTTCATGAAAAACACAAAAACAAGCTTGCGTATGGGCTAATCACTCTGGCCTTGTTTTTTGTCGTATCGATTTCATATCTATTACTGTCAGGTCCTAGGGACGTATTCTTCGTGGATCAATTACCAAAAGACATCCGTCAGAAACTTGTCACTAATGCAGCTTTGCCAGAAAATACGAAAGCGCCGTCGTTAGTGTTTTTTGAAAAAGATAAAAATTTACAAGACCCTGTGTTTGTCGGAAGTGTCAATTTGCCATTGGGTTCAAAAATTAAAGTGGCGATAGAAGCTGTTCCAAACACTTTGCTGGGAAGTTTTAGATTCTTCAAAGAGTTTGAGATCTCCTTAACCAGTCCTTACTTTCAGACTGAACCAGTGCGTGGACCCTCGGGACAGTTTTTATCCGCAGGTAAGTACAATGTGTCTGTGACTTGCATAACCTGCGACAAGGAAAATTTAGCCCTGCACAATTCGACATTTAGCTACGGCATTGGAAGTGTTGAAGTTTATAAAAAAGAATTAAATGCATTTCACTTAAATACTAGAGAAAGTTCAATTCTAGAATTAGACGAACTTAGAGATTTAAACGAAACTCTACTTGACCAATACCAAAATACAGCCGGCTTATTTAACAGATCCATTGGAAGCAAATCCGCGGACTCTTGGAATAAATTTTCTGTAAATTGGCTATCAACTCAGAAAAAAATTGTGGAACTGTTTGAGCAAATTCAATCTGAGGAACTAAAATCAAAACTTTACTATTTACCTTTGTATGAAGCTTACGGGACGCTTACAAGAGCCCTTTTTGAACTTCATGTGATGCAAGATAAGTTAATCTCTAGTGGCACCAACGAACAAAGCTTAAGTGGTCAAATCTCTGAAGTTTCTCAAGATATAAGATTGAAATTGACGTACCTAAAATCGCAAACAGATTTAATGAGAATAAATTATAATCGTTCTTCAGGATTACCTTCAAACGAAGGTTTAAATTTAAATAATTTTTGAGAATAAGTGTAAAGGGAATTTATGGAAAAAAGAAATGTAGTTGCAAAATCTCAGAAAGAGGATGCAAAAAATCCAATCACAGAGCAAAAGCTAGTTAAGATTAAAGAAGCCTTAAAGGGCATTAACTGGAACTACGACACTCTTTTTGAAGATCTGACTGGATTTATTGAAGGTCACGAAGAAAACGCGATTAAACTTAAAAGCATTGAAATAGAACGCCATAAACTAAGTAGTGAGCTTGCCAAAAGCGAACAAAAAATTCAGTTCTTGAACAAGAAAATTAACGATAGTCAGAACGAAATTAATTACATCAAACGTGGATATCAACAGCGTGTCGACGAGCTATTAAATATCAAGTCAGAATTAAGTTTAAAATACGAAGCTTTAGGACAAAAAAAAGTTCATGCTGATGAGAAGCTTAAAGAGTTTGTGGATATTATTCGCAGGAAAGAAGAAGAAATCACACAATATAAAATTCAACTGGAAAAATCTGAAAGTCAAATTCACAATTTGAATCAATCTTTTGCGGAGAAGTTAGGAAAGTTTAAATCTCAGATGTCAGAAAAAATTGATTCTAAAGAAAAGCTAATTAATGCCAAAGCAAATAGAATCATCGCTGAAAAAGATCAACTACAAAAGTACGTTTCAGAGCTTATGGCCGATAACAACAGATCATCTCAAGAGATTCAAAATTTAAAAAAGGGATTGGCTGAGTCCTTACAAATAAAAGAAAATTTGTTATCACAAAAAAACGTTCTATCTAGAAAAGTTGATGAGTATGAAAAAAACCTTAAAAATGCTTCCAATAGAATGGTGTCCATCGAAACTGAATACAAAAATTTAAGCGCAGCGCACGCCGAGAAAGAGGCTAATGCAGATCAGCTTAAAAAAATAATTGTGGAACAAAAAAATATAATTGTAAAATTTGAAAGTGAAAAATCAAATTTGAATCAAAAGATTAATGCTTTAGAAAGTTTTATTGCACAAAACAGTAAAGAGATTGATGCGCAAAAAGCCCTAATTGCAGAATATAATGCCAATCAAGTTATTCTAGAAAAGCTAGAATTAACTAAAAAACAAAATCAGACCGAAATTTCTAACTTAGAGGGCGAGGTTGTTAAACTAAATCAAGAGTTATCGGCCTTAAGTATTCAAAATCAAGATCTAATGACCGAAATAGAACATAAAAATGGATTCATTGAAAAGCTTAAAGGCGATCATCAGACTCAATTCCAAAGATTTGCAGCCACAGTGGATGAGCATGAAGTCCACATAGAAAAGTTAATTTCTCAAAGAACAGAGCTTCAAGAGGCCTTGCGCGAAGTATCACTAAGATCGAATGATGCTGGTGAAAACTTTCAAAAAATATTGGATGAAAAATTTCAGCTAGAAAAACAGTTAAACGAAGTAAAAAATGAGCTTAATTTAGAAATTTCCACAAACCATAATCTGCAAGATAAAATATCAAAAATAGTTAATGATAAAAAGGAAATTGATCTTAAGTTTGAAGATTCGCTTTCAGAAATCCGTGGTTTAAAAGAAAAAGTCATTGAAAAAGTCAAAGAAGTTGATGAATTAAGAAATTCTTTAGCTGATTTTAGTGATACAAAATCTAGTTTAAGCGATCTTCAAGAGAACTTTGAGGCTGAACAGAGTCAAAACTTAGTTTTATTAGAAAAAATTAAAATTGGATTAAACCAAATTGACGATTTAGAACAAACCAATCAAAAGCTTTTGTCTGAAAAGAATATTTTTGAAGCTGAATTGCAAGAAACGTCTGAACAATTGATTGATTCGAGACAGTCTCTTCAAAAGAAGAATAACGATATTAAAGAGCTTGAATCACAAATTAAACAATATAATGCAAATGAATTCGAGCTCAATAAAACTGTTGGCAGTTTACAGCAAGAACTTCTTTTGATGACCGAGGACTTTAAAAATTCTGAGTCTAAAAGTTCAGAGCTTTTAGAAAAGATATCTGGCTTAAATACACAGATTGATAACTTAAATTTAGAAATTGCTGAAAACAAACAAAATATAAGTGCTTTAGAAAACCGTTTGGAATTAGCTTTAGAAGACTTGGAGATTCAAAAAAATTACGTCGCCGAAGGTAAGAATACGATTTTAGCATTAGATTCTAAGCTAAATGATTTAAGCACCAAGCTTAATACTTCGCATGATTTTAAACAGGAACTAGAAGATCAACGTGACATTTTAAATTCAAAAATTGAGGATTTAAAATTTGAACTGTCAGAGCGTGATGAAGATATCATTGAAAAGCAAAAAATGATTGAAGACGTAATCGCTGAACGCAAATCCGTCAGTATGCGAAGCGAAGAGCTTAATGTAGAGCTTTCCCAGCTGAATGTGAACTTAGATTCCCTGACTATGAATTTGGCCGAGGAAACTAAAAAGAATCAGGCTCTAGAAGATGATCTTATGCTTAAAGCGCTTGAAGTAGAAACTTTAAAATCTACTTCTAAAACTGCAAAAGCAAAGGTTATAGAATTAGAGGACACGGTTATAGAATCAAGACGTGAAAAAGAAAAACTTCAAAATTCAGTTAGTGACCTAAAAGAACAAGTAGAAAATTTAAAAGCCACTTTAAAGCAAAGAATGGCTGATGCAGACTTTGAAACTAAAGAAAAAGATCAAGAGATTTACGATCTTAAAATCGAAAAACAAAAAGTCTTAGAGAACGAGATATTACTAAATAGTAAAATCAAAAGTAACTTGATTCAGATTGAAGAGTTAGAGTTTAAAAATGAGGACTTAACTATTAAGATTGAAGCTCTTCAAGCTGATCTTATAGAAAATCAATCTGTTATAGAAGCTAAAGAGTCCCATGAAAGTTCTTTGAACGAAAAAATCAAAGCTCTGGAAGTTCAAGTTGCAGATTTTGGCTACAAAGTGGTTAAGGCCAGTGAAAAATTTGATGAAGTTTACATTCTAAAGCAGAATCTTGAGCAACAAGCTGAAGAAAATAAATTGATTTTTGATGCGGCTAAAAAGAAAGCCAAAGAACTTGAAATTTCGATGCAGAGTCTTGTAAAAAGAGAAGAGCAATTAAACCTTTATTCAAGATGGGTTGACGCACAAAAAGAGGGCGTTCAAAAGCAAGTTCTAAGATTAGTCAGCGAATTAAAAACGACAAAAGAACTAAATCCTTTGAATCCTTATTTAAAAATCACGGAGCGTGAAATTTCTAAAATCGAAGTGTTAATGACGAAATCAAATGTGTTTGGCCCTCAAAGAGCCCAGCTAGAAGCGCAGTACGAGCAGCTTGTAAGACAGCGTGATGAAGTCAAAGAGCTTTTAAATAAAACAAATGTAGATGTTGATATGAAGGCCCAAACTTTAATAAGTGTCTTAAAATCATCCGAATTTATTCCTGTACCGCCTTTACCCCCAGGTAAGGTGATCGAAAGTGAGACAGAATTAATAAGTTAGGAAAAATGTCAAACTCTTTAAACTCCATTAAAGTCTAGATTCCAATCTAAGCTTATCAATTACAAAGTCTAAATCACCGAGATTATAGTCATGAAGAATTCGGTGAATAGTTTAAAATATCTTGCTTTAAGTCTTGTGATGATAACTTTGCTTAATACGGCATGTTCAAGTTTTGGCGGAAAGTCCGAGCTTGAAGATCCTGGATTTCGTAAACGTGCGGTGAACAGTAATCAAGCGGTTCCTTTACCCGTAGAAATTGCTAAGGACATTGAACGCATCAGTGAAGATGGACTTTTGGTCTATAACGAAAATCCCTCATACTCTAGTGCCTTTGGTCGCTTTTCCCGAGAACTTGCAAATCAGCAACAAAATGGTCAGTCCGACTATCCTGAAATCCAAGACTGCACAAAATTTACTGAAGAAGATTATAAAAACTGCCTTTTAAGAAATGAGCAAATCGTTAAATTACTTTCAGGTGAAAATGGGGAAGGGCCAATTGACGAATCTTCCGACGTCTTGTCTGAAGGCTCGTCGGTAAAAGCAAAAGATCAGGACCAAAATCAAAATTCAAACAATGTGCTTTCTGAAGATGACCTTATGATCAAAGAAGAAACTGGGCCACTGGCTTTGACTTTAAAAAAGAAAAAAAACGGTCCATTAAATTTTAGAGATAAAATTTCAGGGTCAGGTTTAGAGCCTTTAACGGGTGGCAAGACAGTAAGTTATGTCGTTAGACTTGGTGATACCTTGATGAAAATTGCTTTTGAAAAATACGCAAATTATTTAAGATGGAAAGACATTTACAAAATCAATAAAAATAAAATGTCCACCCCAGAGCGCATGCAAGTTGGTACCGAGCTTACCATTAAAAATGTGAAGTATGTTTACATCAAAAGAGACGGCAAACCTTATTTGATCCGAAAGATGGACACGTTAAAGTCCATTTCACAAAAACTTTACGGAACGCCTAACCGCTGGGAAGAGATTTGGAAAAATAATCCTCAGCTGGTCCGTAACCCTAAAAAGATCTATGCAGGTTTCACTTTGTATTATCAAAAGCCTACCAAACCTGAAAGTGTGGAACGACGTGAACCCACTTCCAGTTCAAAATCGAGCGAAGGGCCTTTAAGTGGTGCTAAGGGTTTAAAGTCAGAACAAAATGGACTGCCTGCCGTTTTACCAAAAAAAGGTGAAGACGTTTTTTAGAAATTAAATATTGTCACGCATTGCAGTTCCTGCGATGCTGGTGTCCATGAATGAAAAAAACGTCACCGACCGTACTTTAGAAAGAAAATCAGAAGATCAAAGCTACGTCTCTGTTATAGTTAAACGAAATGATCAAGCGATCAGGCATCCCGACGACATTTTAAAAATCGCCATCGCAGAAGCTGTGGAAGAGCATCAAAAGCCGGTTTTATCTTTATTGTTGTCCTCGATGTCGGCCGGTTTGATTGTTGGGTTTGCAGGAATGTGTGTGGCCTTAATGTCACAAGTTTTTCCGATGGCAGAAAATCCATTAATTAACCGCTTGGCTTGCGCCTTAGTTTATCCGCTTGGGTTTATTGTGTGTATTATGAGCGGAACTCAGCTTTTCACCGAGCAAACGGCGACAGCTTTTTATTCTGTGTTAGATCGTAAGTCTTCGATATTATCGCTCATACGATTGTGGTCCATGGTGCTTATCGGAAATTTAATAGGCACGTATTTAAGTTCTCATCTGCTTAATGCGGCGGAACCCGTGATCAATGCTAGCCTTGGTTTTTCCCAAATTTTTGAACACCTGATTCATTTTAAATATAAGGACGTGTTTTTCAGTGGCCTTCTAGCAGGATGGCTAATGGCTCAAGGGGGATGGCTTAGACTAGCTACACCACCTGGGTCGGCTCAAATTTTGTCAATTTTTGTTGTGACCTTTATCATCGGATTCGGAGGTCTACATCACTCGGTCGCTGGGTCTGCAGAAATTTTCAATGGCTTACTTCATGTTAAAGATCCAGACTATGTGCAAGGTATACTTTTTATTCTTAGCAACGTTCTAGGAAATATAGTTGGAGGAAGTGTTTTTGTTGCGGCCTTAAATTATGCTCACATTAAAAAAACTCAGACTTAGTAAAGCATAAAATGCGTTGTCACTCTTAAAAGTTCCTGAGATGCTAAGAGGGAATGGTAGGACTTAAATTTTTTTTAATCATTTTTATCTTTTTGAACCTCATTCAGGTTTATGCCCAAGATCTAAATAAAACTTCTGGTTTAGAAAATAAATCTGCAGCTTCGGAAATTGTTAAGCCTAACACTGATAAAAACGCTGTTGGAAAAACTGAAAAACCAGCAAAGCTCTTAAAGTCACAAAAGCTTTTGTGGGTGGCTCATGTTCTAAGAGATAAAGGGGACAATCAAAAGTTAGACGGACTTGAAATCGTAGCCGATCAAGTTCCAGTTTATCTAGTTCCTCAAGAAGATAATTTTCGACCTCTTGTGAAATTAAAATTAAATTATAATAGGCCGGGTTGGTCTTTATATTTAAGTGACAAAGAACCTATAAGAAAATCAAACGATTCGGGTGAACATTTAGTTTATGCCTACTTAAGATCACGAATTAGCACGATGATCATTACAGCCGTTGGGCCTAACCGAAAAATAGAAACTGAAACTTTATATCTTTTTGCCCCTGAGGCCAGAGAGTACAAAATGGCCTCGGTATTTGATTCGGTGTTATTTTCCTTTGGACACTCTTTTTTGGTTTACAGGCAATCCAGCTTCGGAACTTTCGTGTCTCAGTCCTTACTTTTAGGAGCAAAATACATTAGCCCCGAAAAAGGATATCGGTTGGGCTATTTTGCAGACTCGTATTTAACGGCCTACACTTACAGTTCATCCCCAATCAAAGAAAGCCCACAGTTTTTTGAAGCTCGCGCAGGTTTAAGTTACCTTGTAAAATTAATCAAAGATCCAAGGTATAGATCTAGATTTACTTTAGGGGCCTCGACCATAAACTTATTTTCGTTCGGAAGTCCCTTTGGTTTTTCTGGCCTTTATGGGGCTAATTATGGAATTCGAACAGAATTTTATCGAAGTGCCAAGAACAGTTATGCCGCTGAATTTCAAATTGCCCCTTATGACTATAGTGATCCACTTGGCGAACGCACTTTGAAATTGTCCTTGGACTGGAATTATAATCTAAGTAATTTAAGGCGTGCACAATACGGACTGTCGTATACAAATCATCTTTTCACAGACGATGTTGAAAAAATTAATTCAGATCAACTTAATTTGTACTTTTCATTAAGCTTCTAGCCTTCAGTCGCAAGAGTTTTAGAAATTTACTATTTGTTTAACGACTCTTAAATTAAAAATGTACCATTCTGAGAAATAACTTAAAAAGTTCGTACAACAAATGCTCAGTCTTAAATTGCGGTTTGGTGTAAACCATCCCATATCTCAAATTCATACAAGACTATGAAATCAAAAAATAATTTTTAATTTTAAGATAGTCTTAAGGTTGTCTTAAGATGAGATTAAAACTTCGTCCATCTTTAAGACTCTTACAAGTTAGCGAAAGGTCTTAGTTTTTACGATTAAAAAGAATCAGACTAAAGGCTCGAAATAGCCTTTAAGGTAATTTAAATAATTTCCAGTTATTTCAACATATTGTCGATAAATATACTGTTAATGATTCGACTGAACGTATGAGGATATATTATGTCAACCGCAATGACTTTTGTTTTAACTGTTTTGATTTCATTTTTAAACAAAATATCAAAAAGCTTAATCTGTCTTAAGGAAATCTTAAAATATAATTTTTTAACTTTAAACAAGTTAAAAAAGATCTTCACCACTTTGTCTTTAGGTTTGGTCTTAACGGCCTGTATGCCTTCAGAGGAAAGCCTAACACAAGCTGTAGTTGATGGAGATCAAACATTTGGCGGATTTGCAGGAGCTGCATTAGTTCAAACTTTATCAGATTCACAAGTGAGAATCACTTGGACTCAGTCTCCAAGTTCAAGAGTTACTGGCTATAGAATTTATGACTCTACTTTGCCATCTATGCCCGTTTTAAGAGCCGAAGTTGGAAAGGTTTCCTTCGCGACAGTTTCAGGATTGGGCCGTAATCGTGTTTACAGATTCCGTGTTAAAGCTGTTAACGATCAAGGTAACGAAGATATAAACCAAAATGATTTACCAGGAATTCCTTATGGTGGTGCGATCAGCGCAGTTGTTGTGAGCAGCACTGAAGCCACTTTAAATTTTAGTCAAGCAACGGCTGGTGAAGTTACAGCGATCAATGCCTATTGTAAAACTGCCGCTGAAACAAATTATACATTAATCAGTTCGATGACAAATATCAGTTTATTAAGTGTACCTATCTCTGGTTTAGTCACAAACACAGAGTACAACTGCCGTGTGTCTGTGGCAGTTGATGCCATTGAAGATAATAACTTACAAGTTGTTACTTTCACAGCTTTGGGTCAAGCAGATCACTTGGTGTTTTCAGTTCAACCGGGTAATGCTCAAGCTGGCGAAAATTTATCGCAACAGCCTGTGGTCAGAGTTTTAGATGAAAATGACAACATAGTTTCTGGTGGCCCGGATGCGACGGCGTTAATCACATTAGAAATTGCTACATCATCACCAACTGGTGGTACTGTCAGAGGAGCTTTTGCAATCAACGCTGTTGCCGGTGTTGCTACTTTTTCTGGAATCAATTTTCAAGAGTCAGGACTTAAAATTTTGTCGGCTAGAAAAGCTGACACATCAAGTTTGCCATTTGGTAGCCCAGTCCTCACTGTAGACTCCGCACAATTTAATATTACTCCAGGAAATATTTCTCCAACTTTAACAACCTTAACAATTGATCCGGCAATAAATCCACCTTTTGATGCCTTAGTCGCAAATGGTGTGGATTCGTATCAAGTTAATTTCACATTAAGAGACTCATTCGGAAACCCAGTTCCAGGAATTAGACCTCAATTTTCGTCGAACATTGTAGGTGATTTTTTAACACAGCCTTTATTGAACTCCGATGCAAATGGTCAGACTTCAGGATCTATATCGACTTCGCTTGCAGATACAACGCCTGCAAGAGTTTTATCGATCAGTTCTCCGTCAGGTTTAAATTCAATTCAAGTTGCAGCACCTTTTAAACCAGGACCGCCATCGCGTTTAGCTTTTATTGTTCAACCACAAAACTCGCCAGCTGGTTTAGCGAGTATGAATCAAATCCAAGTTGCGGTTCAAGATGCTCAAGGGAATTTAATTTCAACTGGGGCAACAGCTTCATCTTCGATTGCTTTAACAATTTCTAACAATATTAACGGTGCCATTTTAACTGGTACAAATCCTGTCGTTGCAGTTAACGGTATCGCTACTTTTAATAATTTGGGTATAGATAGAACAGGAAGTGGATACAGATTCATTGCAAACGCTGGGGTTTTAAATCCGGCAACCAGCAATAATTTTAACATCACTGCAGGTGTTCCGCGTGTGATCACGATGACTGGTCCTGCGTCTGTGAAGTCAGGGGCTTGCAGTGCCGCTATGTTAATTCAACTTAGAGATTTAGGCGGAAATTTAGCTAACGCCACATCAAATACCACTGTTCAAATATCTGGCCAAGGCACGTCTTCGTTTTACTCAAGTAACAGCTGCGGTGGTGCGCCTTTAAGTACAAACGTAACTTTTAGTGCAGGTCAAAACACAAGAACTGTTTACTTAAGAAATAATCAATCACTAGCATTAAACATAGTAGTCACGGATTCGTCTGCATTTTTAACTTCGGCGAATTATGCTTTGAATATTTCTGCTAGTAAAATACGATTGTTAGCTCAAGCGGCTCCACCTGCGCCGAATGGTACAGTATTAAGTGTACCTTCTGGACGATGTTCGACACGAGTTGTGATCTCTCCACTTGCTGAAGACGATTCACAAGGACAGATCTTCGGCACAACAAACATTGCAATTTCTGGAATCTTAGGATCACAAGCTAGATTATATTCTGATTCTGCGTGTATGACAGAAATTTCGCCGACAAGTTTTCCAATGGCTTTAGGTACCCCACCAAACTCTGACACCTTTGTTTACGTCAGTGGTCCTATCGGTGAAAATTTAATGGTGAATGCCTCTGACCCCGCTGCGCAGTTGGCGACAACCTCTATCCCACAAGAAATAAAAATTGTTGCTTCACAAATAAGTTACACCGGTCCAACTACTGTTGTTGCCGGTCAATGTTCAACTGCATTTACAGTTTCTTTAAGAGATACATTAAATAATCTTGTACCGGCTCCTCAAACTTTAAATTTAAGAGTGAACGGAGTTCAAGGGGTATCGACAACGGGTCGATTCTACACTTCAGCTGCATGCACAGGTGGTGGATCAAACACAACTGTAACGATTGCTAGCGGAGCTTCTTCGGTTGCGGTTTATTTTAGAGGAAACCAAGCAGAAATTTTAAATATTTTCATCTCCGATACAGCTGCCGTGTTAACTCAGTCTGCAACACGAACGTTAACAATTAGTCCATCTGCATTTAGATTAACTCCACCTTCAGCACCGGCAAATTCATTGACTAGCCAATGCCGTGGCCCATTTATTTTAGAGACACTTGATGGTGTTGGGACCGTGGCTCCAGTGGTTGTGAATACGACGGCTAATTTAACAGGCGCAGGGACATCAGGTGCTTTTTATAATGAAGCCGCTTGCTCTATTGTCATTACATCTACAACATTTACTCCAGGACAAAGTGCACGTCAGTTTTACTTTAAAGGTCAGTTCCCAGAGACGAGCTTAACGTTCACTGCAACACACAGCGCGGGAGTTTTAACTGCAGCAACTCAAGCATGGGCCGTTGTTGGTGATTTAGGTTGGGTGGGAACATCTTCAACCCAAACAGATTCTGGTGGAAATTTACTGCCGTTTAGAATGGGACTTAAACCAGTAGCTGCAAGATATGACGGAATTCGAGCCGCAACCCATATCGCTTTTACACCTAATAAACAATTTTTATTTGTAACAGACAATGACTCGCATAGAGTCATAAAATACGACTATCAAAGCCTCGGTTACAGAGGTTGGATCGGTCGTATGCGCAGAGAAAACGGTATCGGTCCAAGCGGAAGTGCTCAAGGTACACCAAGTAATGCTTTGTGCGTGAGTACGGCGAACGATGCTCCACTACCAGGTTGGTGCGTGGGTGGTCTTGCGATTAACGGTCGTGAAACTGATGGTGGTTTTACGAACCCTTGGGGTATAGCTGCTGATGACACTTATATTTACGTTTCAAGTGTAAGCACAAATTCAGTCTCTAGACACAGAGTTGATACAGGTGCTTTTGATGGCTGGATTGGTCAGGTCAACAACACGTCGCCTTCCGGTCCTGCAACAGGCGGTCCAGCGGGCTGCAGCAGTGTGCCCAACGGAGCTGTGACGCCAGGCTGGTGTATTGGTGGAAACTACAATAATCCTAACAGCAGAATTGGTGACGGTCGTTTATTAAATCCAAATGGTGTCAAAGTCGACTCCGTATTTATGTATGTGGGTGTGTCGGGCGCAGTGTTAAGATTTAATAAAACAACAGGCGCATTTCAAGGTTGGATTGGAATTGTAGACATCACACCGACTAGCGGTGCAGTAGGATGTACTACTGCAATGAACGGCCAGCGAACTCCAGGATGGTGTTTTGGTGGTGCGTATTTATATTCAAACTCACAAAACCAAGGTGGGGTTCAAGGTGGAGTTAGAGAAGCTAGAGATCTTTCGATCTTTGGAACTGATCTATACGTTTTAAATAGTGGTGATGGCGGCGTGATCAACCAGTACAACGTGGATACCGGAGCTTTCATTCGTAGACTTCCAAATTTAAGTTTCAATTGGACGAATCCAATGCAAATGGAATTTAACGGCACTAACTTTTATGTAGCTGCTGATGAAAGAATTCTAAAAACCGATTCAAGTGGTTTGTTAGAATCATGGATGGGTAAAGTCGCAAACCCTTCAGGTATGAGTGGAAACGCAGGCTGTAGCACTTTAGCTGCTAACGATAATACACCAGGATGGTGTTTGGGTGGAACACATAAGCCGGGTCTTGATGAAACTTCTTTCTTAGACAACTGGGGTATTGCACTTGACGGTGCGGGCTCGTTCTTAGCTATTAGCCGTAGATTTCCGCAGTTGAAAAAGTTCAGTATGGCCACAGGTAATTACCAAGGATCAATTGGACTCGAAAGTATAAGTCCAACATCATGGTCATCGGACAGAATTAAAGCTGTAGAGTTTCATGGTTACGATGACTATTCGACTTATAACCCAATGGGTGCCGTCGTTGTTGGTGAGTTTATATTTATGGCTGAACTTGATGGTTCAAGAGTCAAAAAAATCAACAGACGAACAGGTGAACTTGTGGGTTGGGTTGGAGCAATGACCTCTAGAGCCACAGGTGGACAAGATCTTCCAGGATGTACATCAGCAAACGCTATGGGTCCTTCCCCAAGTTGGTGTTTAGGAGCAAGTAATTATCCTTCATGGACTTGGAACGATCCAAATATAATTGCCAGCACTGTGAACGGAATTATGTTTCAGCCACACGGTTTAGCTTCTGACGGCACTTGGTTGTATGTCACTGACTTTGCACTACATCGTATCCAAAGATTCAATGTGAACACTGGTGTTTACGGAGGTTGGATTGGCCGCATCGGAAATGGTGGCGCAAACATTCCAAACGGTGGTGATCCAGGATGTAACGGCGCTGGAGCAAATACTTTCACTCCGGGTTGGTGTTTAGGTGGTTTAAGTCGTGAAGGTAGTGACAATGGCCACATGTGGAACCCAACAGGTATGGTTCACCACGGCGGAAATTTATATGTGATTGATACAAGAAACCATAGAGTCTCTTCGTACAACGCTGCCACAGGTGCATTTAATGGTTGGATGGGTCGTGTAAATACAGCGCCAAGCAGTGGATGTACAACAGCGTCGAATGGGAACTACACAGTTTCCACATCAGGATGGTGTTTAGGTGGTACCGCCGCTTTAGCTAATTACAGAAACGATCGTGGTGGAGGCTTTAACTTTGAGTGGGGCAACTATGACAGATCGGGTATCCACACGGACGGCACTCATTTATATATCACGAATACAAGAAACATTCGTATAGATAAATACACTTTAGGTGGTGTTCTTGTTGAAGCGTCACGTACACGTCAAGATGAATACGTTAACGTTTGGCAGACAGCACCGGCTAATATTGCAAACATTGGGAATGGGTTAGATTGCTCTCTTCCAGTTGGCGTATGGGTAGACATAGGTTTCATTTACACCCTGATTGGTAATCCGTGCAATGGAACAGGTGGGGGTATGGCTGTTATTAAAATGAGTAAATCTACAGGAACTGTTTCTGGTTGGAAGGGTGGAATTCAAGCCTCTTTCCCAGTCAGTGGTGGCGATCCAGGGTGCGCAGGATCTTCAGACTTAACACCGGGTTGGTGTCAGGGTGGACGAGTTTCTGCAGGTTCAACTTTAGGTAAATTTAATGACAACAGAGGCTTAATTTTTGGAGATAGCGATTATTTATACGTCACTGACAGAAACGGAAACCGATTAACTCGTATTCCAAAATAAGGATTAAAACACTTTGAAAAATATACTGAACGTAGCTTGTAAATTTCAAACAAAAAACATCACGACAGCCCTACTGGCTGTTGTGTTTTTGTCTTCTTGCAAAGGAAATTTAAAAGTTCAATCCTCTGAAAACGGACCAAACATTTTAACGCCAATCATCAGCGTCCCGGCATCAAGTCCGTTTTATTCACAGTCAGGAAATTTAAACATTCAAGGTGTTTGTAAAACAGGGACGACGATTTTACTTTCAGGATCGGGAAGTTCTTCAGTAACGTGCGCCAATTCGCAATTCACATTTAACGTCACCCAAATCAATGATGGCGTATACACTTATTTAGTTTCACAAAATGAAAATGGAAATTTGTCCACCCCTGTAAGCTTGGTGTGGAATAAAAAATCCAGTGTATCCCAGCCGTCACTGACTAATCCAAATGTATCACCCTACAGTTCTAGTGAAATGGTTTTAAACATCACAGGCGGATGTGAAACGGGCGCCACAGTAAGTTTGCGAGGGGACGGGGCCGGTAGTGTTCTATGTTCGAATTCACAGTTTAGTATCAACTTACCAAAATTTGCAGATGGCAATTACAGCATTGAAGTAGTTCAAACTGATTTAGCAAACAACGAAGCTAGTCGTCAGTTTATTTGGCAAAAACAATCTTTAAATATCGTGCCGTCAGCGCCACAAGTCATTGTCGGTGCTAACGAGCCTTTTACCATCACCGGAGGAACTCCGCCTTACACAGTTTCAATCACTCAAAATAATTCAGTCAGTGCAAGTTATAATTCTTTATCTAATATTTACACCGCAGGAACTGTCGCGGGTGTTACAGATGTTTTACAAATTACAGATGCTCAAGGATTCAGTCGAACTGTTAATATTCAAGTCTTATCCGACGTTCCAGATCGTTTTGAATTTCCGGCCTTAAGTGGAAATAATCAAAGTGCTTATGTAGGACGAAGTTTTTCTGAACCCCTGACTGTTAGAGTTGTTGATAGATTTGGAAATGGAGTTTCTAATTATCCAGTTCTTTTTCAAAGAACCGTAGGTGACGTATTTTTAGTTGGTGCCTTAGAACGACGAACAAATGTTACTGGGTCCGTAACAATGTCTGTGATTCAAGGGTACACAGCCGCAAGGTCTTACGTGACTGTCATTCCCTTAATCGGATCATTGCCTGACGTTACTGCCACAGGTTTAACAAAAGCAAGATTCACGTTACTAAGCCAATCAAGAAACTCATCGGGCTTTGATTTAAACTTTACAGTGGGAAACAATCCTGAAAATTCTTTAGTTCTTGATCTTAACAACGACGGACGCCAAGATATTTTAATTTTAAATAAAGGCGCACCTTCGATTTCTAGATTTTTAGGGCGCGGAAATGGTTTATTCACAACTTTAACTGCATTGACAGGCCTTTGTAATGGGCCTTCAAGTATGACATCAGCTGATTTCAACAATGACATGAATCAAGATTTAATAGTTGTTTGTAATGGAATCGGCCAATATTCATTTATCTCGGGGCGAGGTGATGGTACTTTCAACTCAGCAATCACATATTTGATTGATCCTCTAGAAAACTTACCTGTGGACGTTGCTGTTGGTGATTTTAATGCCAATGGGGCTAAAGATATCGTTATTGCTTCTGCAGCAGCCAATAATATTTCAGTCCGATTTGGAAACAACAACGGAACTTTTGGACCCGTCGCTATTTACAACACCGGCAATCTACCATCAAAAATTGCAGTAGGTGATGTCAACAATGATAACCGTGAAGATATCGCCGTTATCAATGCCTCGGATAATACATTTAGTGTTTTTATAAATAACGGCAACGGTACATTTCAAAGCCAAGTTGTTTATTCAACAGGTGTTGGACCTTCCAACATTATCATTCAAGATTTAAATTCTGATAACTTTAAAGAGATCGTTGTGACAAATAATGCTGAAGATAGCATTTCGGTTTATTTAAATCTTTTGGACGGAACTTTCGATGCCCCTAGCAACATTCCTGTGGGATTGGGCCCTATTGCCGTCGTTGCCAAAGACATCAATGCAGATACTTTTATCGATCTTGCCGTAGCAAATATTGCCGACAGCACGATCTCTATTTTACATGGCCAAAACAATACAGCTTTTGACACTCAACCAGCGGTAAATACATTAACTAGTCCAATTAACATCTCTTCGGGTGATTTCAACGAAGACACTTTTAATGATCTGTTAATTGTATCCAACGGTGAATCTAAAATTCAAATCATTCCAACCCAAGCTTCTGGGCTTATTGGTTTTAGAACAAGTGTTCCAAACACGCCTGTAAAAACCATAAGTGCGGATCTAGATGCCGATGGATTTTTGGATAAAGCTGTAGTCAATCGGGCTGCCAATAGTGTGGCGCTCTATAAAGGTAATGGAAAAGGACTTTTTTCTTCAATAGTTACTATTGCCGTTGGTAATGGACCATCTGATGCTACGTTTGTAGATTTAAATAATGATGGCTTTTTAGATATGGTTGTAGTTCTTAGTTCCGCGAATTCAATTCGTGTTTACTTAGGACAAGGCAATGCGGTTTTTGCGACAGGCAGTAGCTTTCCCGTTCAATCGCAACCCACATCTATTGTTAGTGGTGACTTTAATAAAGACGGTCTTTTAGATGTGGCCGTGACTTGTAGCGGGGCCAATCGAATGAATTTTCTTCCAGGTCTTGGTGACGGAACTTTTGGTCCAAGGGTTTCTTTGATCACAGGGTCACAGCCTTCTCACTTAGCTACTGGTGATTTTAATGATGATTATCTATTAGATGTGGCTGTTGTGAATCAGTCTGAAGATTCAGTGACGCTATTTTTATCGAATGGAAACGGCACGTTCAACACTTCGGGACCTTTTGATGTTCAGTCTGGGCCTAACGGTATCGTTGCCGGATTTTTAGATTCAGACGGATTTGTAGACCTTGCTGTTTCAAACAACCTTTCATCTTCAGTGAGTATTTTACGCGGCCTTGGCAATGGAACTTTCAATGCAGCTGTAAATTATTTCGCAGGGCCTGAACCTTTTGGCATTTCGAAAGGTGATTTTTACGGTAATGGACGCGAAAGTTTGGTTGTAGCAAATGGCATTAACCAAACAATTACTATTTTATCTGCTTCAGCAGGCGGAACTTACTCAAGCTTTGTAACTTTACCTACAGGAATGAATTCTACTAGCGTTTCTGTGGATGATTTAAATAATGACGACCGTTTGGATTTCACTGTTTTAGATGATTCGGATTCTGTGATGAAAGTATTGTTAGGGCAATAGCATTTATAAAGGAAGAATAAGTTTTAATTCTAAGGAATTATGTTGGTACGTGTGTTGAAAATACTATTAATGATGGCTTCGGCTTTGCAAATTTCTTGCAGAGAAGGGCAGCGTACAACCCCGACGGTTGTTTCTAGTTTATCTTTGGTTTCATCACAACTTATTGATTACAATAGTACTTTTGCTCAAGTTCAGTTGATTGGTTTAGCGTCTAATGACTTTATCGATTTAGATGTTCTAACAGTTCATACTGACGGCTTATGCGTAAGTCCATCAATGGGGTCAGCCTTAGTGAGTCAGTTTAAAACTGCAGGCCTAGCTGTACAAATTCCTGTAAACACAACTGTTGATTTTTATGTGAAGTCGCAAGCTTTAAACACATGTACACTTTTACAATTAGGATATGCCCATCCACCACTAAGCCCTACAGAACCAGTTTTTGTTTCTGTCGTTCCACTTTCACCATCAAGAGCGACAAGTGCGCCAGGAGTTTTTGGTTCGGCAACTCCTGCATCTTCAACAATAGAATTTTATAGTGACTCTTTATGCTCTCAGTTTTTAGCCAGCGGTTCCGCAAGCCCGTTTGCGCAGATCGGTATTTCTGTTCAGCTTGCGCTTAACCAGGCAACAACTATTCATGCTCGCACTCGAGATCCGGTGGGCACTATTTCTGGTTGTGTTTTTATGACTGAATTTACACATTCAAATACTTTTAGTCCTTATCCTGAATTATTGGCCATCACACCTTTATCTCCGTCCAACCAAACTTTCACTCCAAACATTAGAGGCACTACGGCCCCGGGGTCTATCAGTGTTGCTCTTTACAGTGATTCAGGGTGCTTAAACCAGTTGGCCCAAGGAACACCCTTAAATTTTGAAAATATTGGATTTGATGTAACGCTAATTCCAAACACAACAAATATTATTTATGCTCAGTCAATTGATAGCTTAAATGCTCCGTCTGTCTGCGCGCTTTTCACGACATTTACACACGACGATGCACCACCTTCTGGGCTTTCGTACTTGGCAGCTAGTCCGATTTCACCGACGAATCAAACGACACTTCCACGGATCTCTGGATTCACCAGCAGTGATACTGACGAAATTGTTTTTTATAATTCAGCCTTGTGTATAAACACGATTGGTTTTGGAACACGGGCCGATTTCATCGGTGTCGGTGCAGTCGCTAACGTGCAAACCAATGCTGCAACTTCCATCTACGCCAGAGCCTTTGATGCTTCTGACAACGGCACAGATTGTACATTCTTAACTGATTACATACATAATACAATTCCACCGGATCAGCCTACCTTCGGGCTGTTTGATCCAGGTTCGCCAAATAACATAACGACAACTCCGTTGATACAAGGGCTTGTTCAGATACGAACAACTTTCTTAAATTTTTATAAAGATGAAAATTGTTTACAGGGGATTGGGCAAGGACCAGTTTCTGATTATGAAAATGCAGGTATAATTTTAGCTGCGGATACCAACACAACAACGTCCGTTTACGTCAGAGTCAGGGATTTTGAAGGTAACTTTTCGGATTGTAGTTTTCATGCCAGCTACGCTCACTCTAGTGTTCCTGCTCCAAACCCTGCCTACGTTACCACTGTACCAAATTCACCTTCACGTATTTCAACTTCACCTGCTGTTTTAGGAACTGCAGATCCGACAATCACTTCGATTAGAATTTTTAGTAATGCAACTTGCACAACTCAGTTGGCTGTTGGAACACGGGGACAGTTTACGGCCTCGGGAATTATAACTCCAGTGCCTGCGAACTCTACGACATCGTTTTATGCCCGCGCTTTAGATATTTACGGTAATGTTTCGGCCTGCGTTTTTTTAACGACGTACATACATAACAATATTGCTCCTCTGCAGCCTACGTTTAGCCTTTCAACACCTCTGTCGCCGAACAATATAACTTCGACACCAACTTTTTTTGGAAACGTATTAAACAATATGGCAAGCCAACTGCCGCCTTCAAGAGTAGAAATTTATGATGGGTTTTCTTGCTCCGGTTTAATTGGTCAAGGTACACCTGCGACATTTAATTCTGTGGGATTGGTGATTGATGCTTTCGTGAATGCAGAAACACCAGTTTACGCAAAATCATTTGACGCTGCTGGAAACGAAAGCGCGTGTACCTTCTTAACTTTTTACACATTTAATAACTTAATTCCAGCGGTGCCCTTATTTGCAAACGCTAATCCTGGATCGCCATCTTACAATCGAAATATCAGAGTCACTGGAACATATGGTCCTAGTTCTGATTTTATGGCACGAACAAATTTAGGAATTTATTCAAACAACACATGCACTAACTTGGTCACATCAGCCACACCCTCTTTGTGGAATACCACAGGGGTAGACCTTTCCTTGAATCTAAATTCGACAGTGAGTTTATACGGGCAAACATCAAATGTGGTTGGGACACTATCAGCTTGTCAATCTTTAACAACTTTTACCCATTATGATTTACCGCCTGCGAATTTAACCGCAATGAGTAACATCAATGGTGCTATAAACTTAAGTTGGAATCCTGACAGTTTTTCTAGTCCGACACCAAGATATACAATTGAAAGAGCCGTTCAAGCCGGCGGACCTTTTAGTGTCTTAAGTGCAAGTCAGATTGGAAATACTTTTATAGATCTAAATGTTACGAATAATGCTCAATATTTTTATCGAGTGTTTGCATCGAACTCTACGGGACGAAGTCAAAATTCATCGGAAGTGAACTTTACAGTCAATGCCCCAGCTCCTGTGACTTCGAATAATTTAACGACTTCTATTGGGGATGGGTCAGTTAATCTGGTGTGGACTGGATTTCCACAAAATATGAATTACAGAATTTTTAGATCTCTACAGTTTGCAGGACCTTTCACAGACTTAGGAATTTCGACAACATCAACGGCTTACATGGATGAAAGTTTATTAAACGGTCAAACTTATTTTTACTTCATTAAAGGTTTAAACGCAGCAGGGGAAAGTGCACAATCTAACATCGCGTCTGCAGTTCCTAAAGCGATTCCTAATGAACCAACTCAATTTTATTTAACTCCAACAATTTCGGACTCGGCTTGCGGCGGTGGAAATGGAGCTAGATTATTTTGGACCCAGTCCTCTTACAGAGCAAATTATAATGTTTACCGCGGAAATTCGAAAAGTAATTTAGGGCTCATCTCTAACACTTCAGCCCCTTATGATGTGGATTGCGGAACGGGCTCGGACGATTTGCATTATTACAGTGTAACATCAGCATGGGGATTAAGTGAAAGTAACGAATCCAACTACGTTGGATTTTATTCTTCAAATTCCCCAAACTTAACATTAAGTCCAGGGGATAATTTAATAACCCTTAATTGGAATGCACCGTCTACATTTTCTGGTTATTCGTCAGGAGATTTAAGGTACACCATTTATAAGTCTTCAGATCCAGATAGAAATTTTACAGTTTTGGCAGATAATTTTGTTCCACGAACATTTAATGATTCGATTTCAAGTGGTTCTGGATCTTACTATTATGTTCAGGCTTGGTTAGTGGATGTGGACGGGGACCGGGTTTTTGTTGGATATCCTTCGCAAGTCAGATCTGCTAACGCTTTCTCGAATCCGACTGCGCCTTTGAATTTAATTTTGAACTATATTTCATCTACGGGTAATGTGCAGTTGAACTGGATTTCGCCATCGCACTTTAATAATTTCAGACTTTACCGGGCTTCAAATCCTATTGGACCATTCACTGTGGTCCAAACGTCTAACACAACTTTAGTATCAGCAGCACCCGTTATTTCTGGCATGAACTATTTTAGAATCACGACTTTGTGGGGTGGATTTGAATCTGCACCTTCGAATACAGTATCTTTTCGAAATAATCCGATAACTGGTTTTAATTTGGTAGCCCAGACAGATCGATTAAATCTTTCATGGACCGCCGTTACTGGAGTGCAAGATTATATTATTGCAAGAGCTAATTCCATCAATGGTCCTTTTGTTGATTATGATGTTTCGTTAACAAACTCTTACTCTGATACTTCCGTTGTTGCTAACACAGGGTACTATTATACCGTCAGAACAAGATTTCCCGACTTAACCCAAGGACAACCGGTAGCAAATCCCGTGTTGGGGCAGATCTCTGTATCCACAGCACCTTCAAATGTAAGTTTAACCGTTTTAGGTGATACGTTCATGCGCGCAGATTGGCCAAGGGTAACAGCGGCGACGTCTTATCGTATTGAAAGAGCACTGAATGTTTTAGGTCCCTACACATTAGCAGGAACTACGGCGACCAACACATTTACTATTTTTGGTTTAAATCCACAAAGCCAATATTTTGTCAGAGTGACTGCGGTGGTCAGTTCAATTTTTTACCCTGCACCTATTGTCTCTGCGTGGACTTTCGTTCCAACCACGGCACCTGCAGGAGTTGTTGGCAACAATGCGGTCACGATCTCGTGGTCCGCGATGCCGGGTATTGTTGATTACAACATTGAACGCTCCACAGATGGAGTAAGTTTCGTAACCATCAGCACCAACTACACAATGACTAGTTACACTGACTTAGCAGCTTCTAACGGCGCAGTTTACTTTTACAGGATTGTTTCTAATTATATACCGGTTCAGCTCACATCACCTATAAGTGTTGGTTTTAGCCCGGGCCGAACACCTTTAGCTCCAACAGACTTGGTGGCCGAAAACAATGGGACTGGAACTCAAGTTGAACTTAAGTGGTCGGATGTCAGTGGCAGGTCTTCTTTTAATATTTACAGGTCGTTAACTTCAGGTGTTTATGGCGCTCCTATTCAATCTGCTTCGACTGCAGGGGGCACGACAATTTTTGGTTTAACACCGGGTACTGTCTATTACTTCAGAGTTAGCGCTTTAAATGGAACCAACGAAAGTCCGCTATCAAACGAAATTAGTATTATTCCAAATGCAGCATTTACAAAACCTTTAGCTCAGTTTGACTCGGCATCCTCTGTACTGGTGACATGGACTTCTATTGGTGGGGCGAACAGCTACAATCTTTTAAGATCCAGAGATAGTGTTAATTTTGATTTGATTGCGACCGGTTTAGTTACAACAAGCTTTGTTGATACAACCTTAACGCCAAGTTTAACTTATTATTATCGAT
>JANODG010000138.1:0-2127 GCA_031412575.1 Bdellovibrionales bacterium | reverse complement strand
TTGGTTGGGTTAAAATTGAAAGTGTGTAATCAAGTTTTGAAGTCACGTAAGCTACATCTATAGAATTTTTTAAAGCGCTTTCGAATTCTGTTGAAATAGTCTCAACGCCCTTTGATGCTCCCATATAGCCAGCATTTGTTGGATTATTAAGAGCTTGATTGCCATAAAGAGATTGGTTGAATTGAACCTTGGACTGTAAAAAGCTTGATGCAAAAGCAGATAAAACATATCCAGTTAAGAAGCGAGACTTTTTTGAAATGTATTTATCGGGCTGAATAAAATAATCAGTGTTAGTTCCAAGACTTGATTCAAAATCAAAAACCTCTCCAGATCTTAAAATAATCCTATTGAATTTCACCAACACTTTTTTTGAAAATGGCTCTAATTCAGTGTAGCCACTTATACCTGCTCCCATAGCTGGGCCATTTAAAATATATCCAGATATTTTTATTTGAGATCCTTCGATACCATAGATAATGTTGTTTAAGAATACTCTGTATTCATCACCAACTTTTAGGTGACTGATTACGTAAGATCCTTCTGGTTCACTTTCTGTGACCTTATCAATCTTGTAAGCAATTTTCCTTGGTAATATGGCATAATTGGGTAGATTTCCGTATTCGTGTTTCCTTCTTATTTTTTGCTTTTGAGTAAATTCTTGAATTACTTCTTTTTCTTGGATTGGCTCTTCTTGTTCTTCAAACAAAGTTTTAGCATTTAAGCTGGTTGTAAAAACTAAAATTAAAATTGAAAGATTATGTTTCATCTTTTTTTCCGTTAATTAATAATTGTTAAATAGTAGCTTTCTTGGATTAGAAAGAATTATCTTTCGATCACTACTTGATCTTTCCGAAGATAAAATTCTTGGATAAAATGAATTATCTATAAAAACCACATCTTGATGATTTATCTCCGAAGGCACTAGATCAAAGACAAAAACAGTTTCTGAGGTTGTACGAATAATTAAATTTGATGGAATGTTTACGTTTTCAATCAAATGCAGTGTAAGCTCCTTTTTATAAATCTTAGATATCTCTGCTTCGTAGTAATTTGGAAGACCGAGTCTTATCTCCTCAATAGCTTCTGGGAAACGAATGATAGTAGCTTTAGAAAAAGACATATAAATTTTTGCTACTTCTTTTCTATTAACTTCAAAATTTTCAATTCTTGCAACACTTCCAGCAGAAATCTGAGTGGCGAAAATGATGTTAAATATTCCTATTAAGCTCATATATCTCGGCTCCCCAAGGGTTGTTTTTTGTTCTAGGTAAATTCTTTATTGATATTTTAATACTTTGGATTTTTTGTTGGCTGATACCTTTACGAATAAGTTCAGAACCGATCACGGCCGTAAATGATTTAGTAACTTCATCTTGCTCTAATTTCACAAGCTTTGACTTTACTTCGAATGGCTTAAGCTTCATTTCTTCAGTTAATTTTTTATATAGTTCAAGTTCAGAATTGTTCCATAGATCCTCAGATAAGTAGCCGCTAGCTGAATCAATTTGATTTTTAAAGTTTAATTCATTGAAATTAAAATAGAATGTAATAAACTCATTTATGAATTGGACTGTTTCTTGTTCTTTAAGCTCTTGGTCTGCTTTAGAATCATTTAAAACTCTGGTCCCATATCTATCTACGGCAATGACCACTACTTGATTGTCAGATTTAAAAAGCAAGACCGTTGTCAGAATTATAGTTATAAACATTAGAATGACAGTTGTAATGTTATTTAAAAACCAATATTTAATCATAAAACTGTTCCTTTAATAATTTTGTCTTTTTTGTTTGGTTTTTACTGCCTTCCAACTTTTTGGAAGCTCAATGTAGTTTTTCGCTTCACCAATGGATGCAACATCTTGAGATGATATTGTCTGACTGTATAATGTATCTAGTTCTTTGGTTGCTTCTTTAAACGAAATTTTTTGTGATTCGAAAGCTATCGGGTAAAGGTCTATTTGCTTCGCTTCAGGTATAGATCCAGCCTGTCCACTCTTAATTAGACCATCTAATTTTAAATCTATAGATTTTTTATTAAATGATTTATTTGACTGTATTTGATCAAAAGCAGGTCTAATTTCAACAAATAAATTTGACTCTCCAATAGATACAAATATGTTTTGATTT
>JANODG010000137.1:0-8448 GCA_031412575.1 Bdellovibrionales bacterium | reverse complement strand
GAATCCATTTGCTGAAGACCAGCCTGAGCATAAATATCAGCTGTTGCTTGCTCTTGTATCTCATCAACGATGTCATCAATCGTTATCAGTCCCAACATCTTGTTCTGATCATTTACTATCGGAAGTGCTACGATGTCATGAACCTGAACTAAGTTAATTGCCGCTTCAATGTCATCAGTAGTTTTGGCGCAAATGATTTCACGGTTAATAATATTGTCTAAAGGCTCTTCAGGATTTGCTAAAGCAAGATCTCTTAATGAAGCCACGCCGATAAGTTTCGTATTTGGAGTGACGCAATAGATATAATATAGAGATTCAGATTCTTTAGCATTTTCCCTGATGTAATTTAAAGATTGAGATGCGTTTAGTTCTATTGGAATAGAAAAAAAATCGGTCTGCATGTTTCGACCACATGAGTTTGGTGGGTACTCCATGTACTTTCTTATTTTTGCAGCTTCAGGTAAGTTAGGTAAAAACTCTTCCAAAGTTTCTTGGGACAAATAACCTAGGAAATAAACTGCATCATCAATTTCAGATTTCAAAATCAATGTTTGCCAATCATGAAGCTCTAAAGCCTGGATGAAATCAGAAACTCTAGATTCGGGAAGCTCAAGAAGGGCATTTACAATTTCTGGCAAAAGTAAAAGCTCTGCTTTTTTTTCATTGAATGAGGAAATCGTAAGCTCATTGATCCACTGAGAAAGACCAATATGATCTAATTCAGAAAGCTGCTTAGGCGGTGTATTTACAGGACTTTTTTTGAGAGTGATTTGACCCTTTTTCCAAAATTTAAACATAATAGGTCCCTGTTGAGGCGAAAAGAGTTGTCAGTTCGTATGAAAGCACTATATATTAACCGCTTTTAATTGGCCACCTACATTTGGAGTACATTTATGGCAGACAAACAACCAATGACCTTAAAAGGTAAGCAATTACTAGATCAAGAGCTTAAGCACTTGTTACAGGTTGAAAGGCCCGAAGTCATCAAAGCCATTGAAGAAGCTCGTGGTCACGGCGATCTGAGTGAAAACGCAGACTATGACGCCGCGAAAGAAAGACAAGGTTTTGTAGAGCATAGAATTGCTGACATCCAATCAAAGCTTGCGAATGCTGAAATAGTTGATCCAAGCACTGTGAAGTCTGAAAAAATAGTCTTTGGCGCAACTGTTACAATTTTGGATTTAGAAATAGATAAAGAAGTCACGTATCAACTTGTTGGAGTCGATGAGGCTGATGTGAGAGACGGTAAATTGTCTGTTTTTTCTCCACTTGGGCGAGCTTTAATCGGTAAAAAGAAATCAGACATAGTGGAAGTTCAATCACCTAAAGGTGACAAAGAATACGAAATTGTGACTTTTAAATTTCAATAGTAATTTAATTTGTCCAATTGAGTTGTAAAATAAATCGAATTTTGATGTTACTCTTTGGACAAATGGACGTACAAAAAAGATGAAAAAAACTAAAGATAAAATCAAACCCTTAGTTTATTTAATCGTATTTCTAATTTTATCAGTTTTTATCATCACGGCTGGAAGTCAGTTTTATCTGACCGAATCCCGCTTGCAAGGACTTTTAAATAAAACCATTTCCGAAAAATTTAATGACAGTGTGAAAATTGAAATTAAATTTAAAAAGGCTCAATTAAGTTTTTCTGGCAGTTTTAGCCCAATGTTCGCCATTAAATTCAATAAGTTAGAATTAAAACATGACCAGTGTGATCGTAATTACAAGCTGAATACGCCCTATGCGCTTATTCCAATTTCACTGATCAAGGCATTTAAGGGAATTTTAAGTATTGGATATGTAAAAACAGGTAAATTGGATTTTTTTGCAAGCACCACAAATGCTTTGTGTGCCGATGGAAAAGATAAACCTTTAGATGTCAAAAATAAAATTTCTAAAATTAAATCTGAAAAAAACTATGATAAATTTTTTGATCACCTCGCCGGTGTATTTAAAAACGTTAAAGGTTTTAGATTTTTGGAATTTAATTATGTTGAAGATAACTTTAAAGAGATCAAAAAAATTAGCTCTAAGAATATTAAAATTTCATACACGAAGAAAAACAAATCTATACAAATTTACAACGAGTTTGACTTTAAACCGCAAGCCATCGACCTGAAGTCCGAGCCAACTAATTTAGGTGTTAATCTAAAAATACAAACAATAATTTCTAAATCCAAAGGCTTAAGTCTTTTAGCACGCGCTAGGCATTTAGAAGGCGTGTTTGAAATTAAGTCCCAGCCCCAGAAAAACTTAAACGATTTTTCTCTGGATCTACAGGTGAGTGACTTGCCATTAACTTTCTTGAATCAAGTGCTCGGCTTAAAGGCTTTAAGTCAAATTAATGCCCATAAAGTCTGGCACAATTCGAATGCTGTGGTTAATTTAAAGAATTTTTTTGATAACAACGAATCCCAAATTTTAGTTAAAGTTAACAACATAGAAATATTTGGGCCAGTCTTGAAAGCTTATGCCTCTGACTTTGAGTTTCAGACTAAGCCACATTTTAAAATTTTAAACCAAATATCATGGAGACTCGAGAACTTAGATTTAAATGGTTTGGTCCCTTTAGAGCTTTTATCTAAAGCCAGAGGCGTGGTTGATCATTACGGTATTCTTCGAGGTTCTGGAACGATAGACGAAAACATGCGGGTCAATTTTGAAGGCTTGATTTCGGATACTGTATTTTTATTTTCTCTAAATGGAAAAAAAGCCAAACAGATATTAAATGAAAGTAATATTATTTTAGATTTCAATTATCCAAACTTAAGTTTTCATCTTGAAAATTTGGCTTTAAAGGCTGGAAGTTTTGATGGAGATATGAAAGGTGAAGTTGTATTTAATGACAACGTTGATTGGAATTTTAAAATTCGATCGGAACAGCTAAATTTATCTAAAGATGTACAATCTTTATTTGATTTAGAGCAGACACCATATGAAAAGCTAAATTTATCCGTAGTAGGGCAAAAACGTAAGCTATCGAGCTTAAATTTTACATCTCAGGTTGAATTTTTGAAGACCAAATGGGGTAGTTTTTCAAAATCAAACTATAACCTGTCCTATCAACCAGAGTTAAGTATGTACCAGTTTGATTTAACTTCAGAGGAATTTAATCTAGATACAAAGTTTTTAAAAATAGACTTTTCAGATCAAAAACAAAATTTAAAGAATTTTAAAACTACACTTAAGTTATCTGATAAAGATAAATCTTTTTCTTTGATCTCTGAAAGTTTAATTCAACCGAAAGTTTACTTGTCTGCGTCGGGGCCAGATTTCAATAAGACTTTTCTAGCTGAACTTAAAGTTGACCAGTCTCAGTTTGTGATTGAAGGGACTATCAACTCGGGGTTTAAGATTAAAAGTGTAGAGTAAAGTTCCAGCCTTATTTTTTAAACCCAACTAAAGATTCAAATGAGTTCAGATTGTGTTATGTTGGACAGCCTAAATTCCTTTCCAAAGCGAAAGTCGTTCAAGCTTTTCAACAATGATAGCAGCTGCGGATTCGGATATTTTTTCTACAAAAGACTTTTTCTTTTCCGTAGAAACTTCAAAGATTTCGAAACGGTCTTTGTTTTTAAATAGAAAATCTTCGCTTGTCGAAATTTCATCGATAAGATTTTTTTCCAAACATTGTTCACCAAACCAGTATTCGCCAGTGGCAACATCTTCAATATTATTTTTTAACTTAGGTCGATTCGAAGTCACGAAGTCTTTAAATAAGACGTGAATATCTTCAAGTTGATCTTTAAATTTGGCTCGACCTTCTTCGGTATTTTCACCGAATACAGTGAGTGTGCGTTTGTATTTTCCAGCAGTTACGATTTCGTAATCAATATCGTTCTTTTTAAGTAACTTATTGAAATTCGGAATTTGGGCCACTACGCCAATCGATCCAATGATCGAAAAAGGAGCGGCCATGATATGGTCTCCCACGCAGGCCATCATGTAGCCACCGCTTGCAGCTACTTTATCAACAACAATATTAAGTTTTATTCCTGCGTCTTTAATGCGTTTAAGTTCCGAAGCTGCAAGGCCATAACCGCTCACCATCCCGCCCGGACTTTCAAGTTTTAAAAGAACTTCGTCATTGGGTTTTGCGCATTCCAAGATGTGGGTGATTTCATGGGATAGGTTTTCTGTTTGAGAAGCTTTGATGTCTCCATTGAAATTCATCAAAAAAAGTTTTTTCGAGGAATTGATATCCTTGGCAATTTCTTTCTCATCTTGTTTTAATTTTTTTTCGCTCACTTTTTTTGCTTTTTTCGCAGATTTTGAATCTAAGAAAAGAAGATCCATCTGAAGTTTTCTTTTCCTAAATTCTTTACTTTTGTTTTTAAACTTAACTTTATTTTTATCATCGTCTTTAGATTTTAAAGATGCGGCTAAAACATTTGAAATAACAATCAGTATAGCTAAAACAATTACTGCCGTTTTCAAGAAAAAGAGCGCGAACTCAATAATTTGATCCATTATATTCTCCTGGACTGAACATTGTAATCTAAAAAAGAACTGTGATAATATAGGCTTAGTGTGCGTAAGTCACCAGACAGAATGGACCTAGCTGACTCACCTATAACGTGCTGTGCAAAAATTTAGGAGCTCAATTAATGATAAAACAATTCAGAATGTATTTATTGTCTTTTGTCATTGTCATTTCCGGTGGTTTAAATGCCGTTTTTGCTGAAAACGTCAGTGCAGCAAAATATAAAGATTTTTACGATCAAAAAAAAGAAGAAGAACGTCGAGAGACCATCCGTGAAACGGGTAGGCTTAACTACAAAAAAGCCAGAGAAGCTGAAGAAAAAAGACAAGAAGAGCTTGCAGCGGACTTCGCGGCTCAAAATAGTCGCAAACAAGAAGAAGAGCGGGACGAATACGCAGAAGCATGGATGGCCAAACAAGATCAACTGCATGCTGATGGTTTAGAGCGAGCTAGAAAAGACTACATGCTATCGAAAAAAGATAAATACAAATATAAAATTCCTGAGTCCGAAGAATTCGACGTCAAATAATTATTTGTTCTCAACAAGCTCTTCTAGGCTTAACCCAGACAGCTTTTTGATGTGTCTGAAGAAGTCCCAGAGGATAAAGCCTAAGAACACCATCAGCGGGACGCTAATGACTAAAATTCCCATCCAGTTCATATCTGCGATCTGTTGATTTAGAAGTTCCTTTCTTTTTTCGCTTGGGAGGGATTGGTCTATGATTATGAATATGCGTAAAGCTAAAAAGTAATTGAGCGCGCTACTGATAAAAAAAGAAATAGAAAGTAAGCTTGTCGAGAAATTTAACTGTTTATTAAACTCGTTTTCGTTACCATTTTCTTTGATTTTCTCTTCAAGAAGTTCGCGTTTAAAAGCGCCAGATTGAAATATTAAAAACCGCATGAATGGTTTTTTTAATTTTATGGAAATCAAAACTCCGATTCCTAAAATGAAAGGGATCGCTGCTTCTTTGACGGCAAACCAATGGCCTTCAAACTCTGCTATTGCAAAAACCCCTGTAATTAAAATATTTAAAACGCCAAGAATGGAAACAATATTTTTATTCTTATTTTTAATGTAGTCGTGGATTCCATAAATGAAAGGAAAAGCTAATGCCACGATTAAAGAAATCGTAGCCGCACCATCAAACCCAAGCTTTGCGCCTTTTTGCAAAATAAAAACTGGGATAACAATATTGCAAAGTAAGCTAATAAAAACATTTTCTTGGTTTTTCTTTTCTGCCGGAACGGGGCTAGTCTTTTCAATATCTTGCATGTAAAAACTTTGAATGAACTCAGGCAAAGAGACAATTCAAAGGCATAGCGTCATTAACGCTGATCAAAAACTAAATTTGGGGCAAATATACTCCCTGATCTTTGCCTTTGGTGCACTAATGGCAATGGGTTGGCTAGACAATGCAAGAGGTCCAATTTACCCCATGATTTTAAAGGATTTAAATTTAACTCATTCTCAAGGCAGCTTATTTTTTGCGGCTGCGTCCTTTACTGCAATTTTAGCCAACATCATGGTGCCTCTTCAGATTTCTTATTGGGGTTCGAAAAAAATCTTATTTGCTGGGGTTGTTGTTTTATGTCTTTTTCCTTTGGTTATTCTTTTTAGCGAAAGCTACCAAACCCTGCTTTTTGCTGCTGTGATTTTCGGGTGGTCGATGGGTACCATTGGTGTCACTCAAAATATCGTGGTCGAAGAAAATGCACCACCAGGTAAAAAAAGATCTTACTTAAGTTTACTTCACTCCGTTTACGGATTGTCGGCTTTGCTGGCTCCGGTTTTCATTGGATCAATCTTAGGTTTTGGGTTTAGTTGGTCGGAAAGTTTAATGTTTGTGATTTTGTTTGTCTTGCCTGTGCTTGTCTTTGGTTTTTTAAGTTTAAGATCCAAATTCAGGTTGATAGCTCCGGTGTTAACCAAGTCCGTAGAGATGAAAAATTTAGATGTCAGGCTACTTTTGTTTTGGGGTGTTTTTTTAGCTTTGTATGTTTCGTGTGAATTATTTTTCACGACACGATTGGTTGTCATTTTTAATCAAATTTTTAACAAAACTTTCGAACAAGCCAACTTTCAATTGATTTTATTTTTTACAGGTTTGTTTGTTGGTCGCCTTTTGGTGAGTTTTTTACCTTCGCATTTCTCTAGCCGAAGGGTGATCGAGCTAAGTTTATTCTTAACATCGATATTTATTTTAATGGGAATCTTTATTTCACCTAGTCTAATCTTTGTTATAGGTTTTACACTTGCTCCCATTTTCCCGCTCTGTATGGACGAAATTTCGAATCAAACTGGGTTTAGGTTTAAACAGTACTCTTCGATTATCATTGCGATAAGTTCAGTGGGTGTCGTAATCATGCACTTAATGACAGGTCTAGTGGCGGATCGCTTTGGTTTGATTTGGTCGATGTCCTTGCCATTTATTTTTGTGATCGTAGCTTTGGTGGGTTCACTTATTCTTTCACCAACCGTCAAAATTTAAGTTGTTCGTAGCATTTTTTTGACGGTTTTTTTAACAGAAGCCTTAGTTCAATGAATGTTCAGATGTGCTAATTGTTACTTTGCAATTTCCGCAAAAAATCTTTTCGTTTAGACTAAGTGTATTAGGATTGATTTGAACCTCTGTAGTCAGCTTATGGTTACACAGACAACACTGGTTGTGTTTGTTGTAAAACGAATTTTGCTCGTGACTGGAAATATTGGCTTCAGGATCGTTAATTTTTGGACTTAAATTTTTTGCTAGACTCATATCTTAGGCCCTCCTATCATACAGGTATGCAAAACTGGGACACAGATTTTAGTCTGGTTCAGTTAACCCGACGGCGCAGGAGTTTTTATGATTTTCATCAAACTGATAGTTGCTTGTATATTTTCAATAGCATCTGCTAAAACGACAGAAAAAAAATCTGATCCAGCCTTCAACATCGATTTAAAAGTTGAAAAGTATCAGTTAGAAAATGGCATGAAAGTCCTTCTTCATGTGGACCGAAGAATTCCCATGATTTCTGTGCATCAGTGGTATGATGTGGGTTCTTTTCACGAAGAAAGAAACCGCACTGGCTTAGCTCACTTTTTTGAACACTTAATGTTTAAAGGCACGCCAAAATTTCCAGATGGAAAATTTGATGAAATTGTTTCTAAATACGGCGGTCAGAATAACGCCTTCACCAGCCGAGATTACACAGGTTACTTCGAAACCGTACCCTCGTCTTCGCTTCAGCAAATGTTGGAACTAGAATCAGACCGCATGGTGAATTTAGCCTTAAACGATTCACAAATCCAAAAAGAGCGTGAAGTCGTTAAAGAGGAACGACGTATGCGCACTGAAAATTCTCCTGACGGATATATTTTTGAAGTGATGATGGAAAAAATATTTTTAGGTCATCCTTATTCTTCCTCTGTTATTGGTTCGATGGACCACTTGAATCAAACTGAACTAAAAGACTTTATGGCGTTTTATAAAAAGTTTTATGCGCCAAACAATTCGACTTTAATACTTGTCGGGGATTTTGATGTTGCAAAAACAAAATCACTGATTAAAAAATATTATTCAAAAATACCGAAATCAAAATTACCGATCATCAAAAACCCTCCCATGCCTGCTGTTGAAAAAAGCGTGGTATTTAAGGAGGATAAAAAATTCGATGAACGAAAGCTTTCCATTTACTTTCAGGCGCCGCAGATGGGCGCGCGTGAGGGGTTTGTTCTGGATGTGATTTGTGAAATTTTGGCCGGTGATGATGCAAGCCCAATTTCGAAAATTCTAGTAGATCAGAAAAAAACATCCACATCAGTTAGCCTTTGGAATTATTCTTTAAAGTACGCCGGTGCAGTTTCTTTCAATGCTGATATCATAGGGAAAAAATCTTTCGCAGACGTTGAAAATGTGTTTTTCGCGCAAGTTGAAAATCTGCAAACTAATGGGGTGACTCAGGATCAACTTCAAAAAGCT
>JANODG010000136.1:0-4176 GCA_031412575.1 Bdellovibrionales bacterium | reverse complement strand
CTTTCTATTTTTAGTTTTAGGTTTAGTCCTAGGTCACAAATACGTGACCCGTTCTTGGGATGGTCAAACCACAGCTCGCGTTTACCTTCAGGGTCGTGTCGTCGCAGGAACCACAAAACCTGTTCAAGACTCGTTGCTCGTGAATTCCGATGTTCAAAACGAAAATAATATTATTTCTTCTTTAAAATTAGTGAAGGATGAAAGTTCAAATATTATCGGCTTAAACTTCGGAAATTTCATCAACGAATACGGTCAAAGTATTTGCTCGGCTTACAGAAATGTAGAAGTCATACTATTTGGTAACGGCTTAGCTGTCAGTGGAGAACCCCCAAGAGTTTTAATTGAAGGTGTGTGTCCTGCAGCTGATGATGTTTCTAGTATGGGATTAAATCTAGGTGTCGTGTTTCCAATTTTTTTAATCTCAGAGTGTTCAAAAGTTCAAGACAAAGATTTCTATACAATCAACGACACTACTGAAGTTAAATTTTCAAATGTTGATTTTCCATTATCAGAGCCAGACTGGATCATCGAAAAGATCACTTTCTCAGACGACAACAACGCAAAACTTATCGAATTCGATATAAACCGTATCCGCCAAATCCTATCCACTAAAACCAAGAACGCCTCAGATATAAAAATCATCTGTGAATAAAATTAAATCTAAATTGGAACGAATAATATAAAATCGTTATACCTTTAAAAGCGAGTTCCGCAGCGAAGCGAGGACTGTTTGAGCTTTTAAAGGTGTATCGTTTTTATATTATTCGTTCCAATTTAGATTTAATTTTTATTCGAAGGATTTAGCTAGTTCTACAAATGTTCTTACAAGAACTCCTGTTGCGCCTTTTTTCGGAAGATACTCACGTCGATTCCCACAGTTCCATGCTGTACCAGCGATATCAAAATGGGCCCATGGGATTTTTTCGTCTACAAATTCAGATAAAAAAGCCGCGGCTGTAGCACTTCCTGCACCCTTGCCTGAACCAATATTTGAAAGGTCAGCGAAAGTTCCTTTGATGTCATCTGTGTGTTCAGAAATTAGTGGCATTCTCCATAAAGGCTCTTCAGAGCTTTCGCCCGCTTTATTTATGGTTTCGGCCAATTTATTGTCTTTCGTGAAAAAACCAGTGTGACAGTTACCTAAAGCTACAACCATAGCTCCTGTTAATGTTGCGGCATCAAAAATGACTTTTGGCTTTTGTTCTGTCGCATAAGATAAAGCATCGGCCAAAATCAATCGGCCTTCAGCATCTGTATTTAAAATTTCTGCAGTCTTACCATTTCTAAATTTATGAATGTCACCAGGCTTTGTTGCAGAACCACCCAAAAGGTTTTCTGTACTTGGAACTAACGTTAAAACGTTCACTTTAAGTTTCATCTTTGCAATAGCCACGGTGGCTGCAATTACAGCTGCCGAACCGCACATGTCGTATTTCATTTCATCCATGCCAGCGCCTGGTTTAATAGAAATACCACCGGCATCAAAAGTTAAACCTTTACCCACAAAACATATTGGGGCTGAAGTGTTCCCTGCACCTTTGTATTCCATGATGATGAATCTTGGCTCTTCGTCACTTCCGTTAGATACACCAAGTAATCCGCCGAATTTTTCTTTTTTAATTCTAGCTTTATCCCACACCGTGACTTTAATTCCAGTGCCTTTGGCGGCTTCGATCGCTTCTTCAGCTAACAAAGTCGGAGTCATTAAATTTCCTGGAGCATCACCTAAGTGTCTTGCGAAATTCACGTGTTCAGCAATGATCATGGCATGGGACAGTGAAGTTTTAGCAGACTTTAAGTCTTCAACATTTGCAAACATTAGGCTGGATTCAGTTTCTTTTTCTTTTTTAGTTGTGATCTGATCTTTATAAGAGAACTCAGCAATCAAAAGACCTTCGCTAATTTTTTGAATGAAATCATTTTGACTGATCGATTTTGAAATTTTCATTGGACTTGCAACAGTTGCTTTAGAAATTTTGTAAGCACTTAAACTTTTACCTAAGTTGGCAGCCGCTCGTCTTAAATCTTCGCCCGTTAAACTTTCAATTGAACCTAAACCAACAATGATTAAGTTTTTGTAACCATCAACATCAGTGTTTAAAAAAGTAGTTACCGATTTCTTTTTACCAACTTCAAGCTCTGTGAAAGATTTATCAAGTTTAATGTCGTCCGAAAGAATCTTTTTCTTATCATCACAAAAGACGATAAGGGATTTGTTGATTAAATTTTTATAGCTTTTTTTGTCTAAATCGATTTTCATAAAATGATCTCCATTATTAATATCATTCTTTTTAGCATTTAATTAAAATAAGTCATATAAAATTCATGAGTGAGTTTTTTTCTTAAGGCTTTTTATCAGCACCAATTAGCGTCACTCGTAAATAATAACGACAGATTTGAATGAGATGTCTCAAATTGAGCGTGTCTCATTTTCAAACAATATTTTGATAAAAATCAGTTTGAATTGATCCCAGCCTTGTCATTTAAAAAATTAGTCTCATATTGAAACGTATCGGTCTAGGTTTAGTGACAAGGCCTGGTATTTGCTTATATTTCTTTAAGTTGAGGTCGATAAAACTTTATTCATAAAGGTGGTAAAAGATGGCATTAATTCCTGTAGTTATTGAACAAACTCCAAGAGGAGAAAGAAGTTACGATATTTATTCTCGATTATTAAAAGATCGAATTGTCATGCTTCAAACACCTGTTACTGATGACGTTGCAGCAAGTATCATTGCTCAGTTTTTTTTCCTTGAAATGGAAAATCCAGATCAAGATATTCACATGTACATTAATTCCCCGGGTGGAAGTGTGACCGCGGGACTTGCGATTTATGATATTATGCAATTCGTCAAATGTGACGTTCGCACATACTGCTTAGGACAAGCGGCAAGTATGGGATCTTTACTTTTAGCTGCGGGAACTGCAGGGAAAAGACATATTTTACCAAATTCAAGAGTTATGATTCACCAACCTTTGATTTCTGGTGGCGGACTTTCAGGTCAAGTTACTGATATTGAAATTCACACTAAAGAAATGCTTTATCTTAAAGATAAGTTAACAAACATATATGTTCAGCACACAGGTTTATCTTACGAAAAACTAAGAGAAAACATGGAAAGAGATAAGTATTTAAGTCCGGAACAAGCCAAAGAGTTTGGATTAGTAGATGAAATCGTTGAGTTCAGAAAAAAGGTAAAGTCCAAAAACGAATCTAAAGAAAAGGCTAAATAAGATGAGCGATAACAAAAGTGATTTAAGTTGTAGTTTTTGCGGCAAAGGCCAAAAAGAAGTTAAAAAGTTAATCGCTGGTCCAGGTGTTTACATCTGTGATGAATGTATTGATTTATGTAACGACATTATTGAAGAAGAACAGGACAAAGAAGCTCCTAGCTCTTCCATGTTAAACGTTCCAAAACCAGAAGACATCTACAAGGATCTTAGCGCTTATGTTATAGGACAAGATCGTGCGAAGAAAACTTTATCTGTTGCAGTTCACAACCATTACAAGCGTGTAAATGCGATGATGAATGGTCGAAAAGACGACGTTGAAATTGCAAAAAGTAACGTTTTATTAATTGGACCAACAGGTTCAGGAAAAACATTACTTGCGCAAACTATTGCGAAAATTTTAAATGTTCCATTCGCCATGGCAGATGCGACTTCGTTAACTGAAGCCGGTTATGTGGGTGAAGATGTTGAAAATGTGATTTTAAATTTACTTCAAGCTTCGGACTATGATGTTGAGCGCGCACAACGTGGTGTTGTTTACATCGATGAAATTGATAAAATTACAAGAAAGTCTGAAAATCCATCCATTACCAGAGACGTGAGCGGTGAAGGTGTTCAGCAAGCTTTATTAAAAATTCTTGAAGGCACTGTAGCGAACTTACCCCCTAAAGGTGGTCGTAAACATCCTCAACAAGAATTCATACAAGTCGACACTACAAATATATTATTTATCTGTGGTGGTGCATTTGTAGGCTTAGATAAAATGATCGAAAGCCGTTTATCAAGTAAAGCTCTTGGTATTGGTGCGAACATAATGACGGCCGAAGATAAATCCAAACAATCAGATACTATTTATTCGAAAATAGAGCCTGAAGATTTATCAAAATATGGATTAATTCCAGAGTTCATCGGAAGATTGCCTGCAATTGCTACTTTGACAACTTT
>JANODG010000135.1:0-1584 GCA_031412575.1 Bdellovibrionales bacterium | reverse complement strand
CTCCAGCTCGGCGCGGCTGATGGCGGCACCGGCCCGGGGCAGCACCCGGTCGATGAGGGTAGCGAAATCAGCAGCAGCGCTCATAGGGAGTAGCCGAAAAGTGTGGAAAATTTATCCTTAGTTTCTTGCTCGATGTCGGCGATGTAGTCGTGCCAGGCCGTGGTTTTGTAGGTATCAACCTCGTATTGCAGCGCCTTCAGTTCGCTGCCGCTTAGGTCGCCCAGGTAGGTTTTAATCAGGTCGCAGCGGTCGAAGTACCACTGCGCCGCCGGCACCTGCGCCAGGCCGTTTTTAATGCGGTCCACGGCGAAGTCAGTGAGGTAATACACCTTCTGGGTGTCGCGTAGGGCGGCGTTCTTTTGGCTTTGCATTTCTACCATCCCCCGGGATTTGAGGTAGGCGATGATATCGTCGAGCTCCTCGTAGGCACCGTAGAAGAAGCGCTTCATGTCGTCGGTCCGCAGGCGGGGCTCCTCGTCGGTGAAAATGGCGCGAACGATGCTCTCAGCGGTGTCTCGGTCCGGGTAGCCGTTCTGCTCGTAACGGCGCAGCAGTTCGTAGCCCAGGTAGCTGGGGTAACGGATGAGAAAATCTATCTTCTGGATTTTTACTTCTGAATGAAACGAGCAGACCAGCGTTGGGGTAAGCGCGTTGCTGTAAGGCTCGGAGAAGAAGTAGAGAATGAGCAGCGTGCGTAGCCGCTCACGGTAGGGCACAATGTTGAGTGGCTCCATAAAAATGGATTACGGGGATGTAGCCGGCGTGCAGCAGTATTACGGCTTCTGCGAGACTGGTAGACCCTGAGGGTGAAAAGGAAACGCCCCAAACCCATATATACAGGTTTGAGGCGCTAAGTAAGAGGGAATTTTGGTAACGTGCCTCTTTATCAGCTTGACTGATGCAGAAGGGGTTCCTTCCTCTTAACGTTTATGCTTTATCATCAATACCCGGCAGTTTGGGGCGTTCCGAGTTCAGCATGCTTAAGGCTATGTTGCTAGGTAATATGTTGTCATACAATATTTTTGAAACAATACCTGTGCCTAGCACACCCATCCCATCGCCATCGGTTGGTAGCGTCAATTTTATACCCTTGTTATTGAACGTGACAATCTGCTTGCTTAAGCCCATTTCCTTAAGCTTCGTTGTTTCCTTTGTTGTCATCCAGTCAGCCTGCAAGCCGAAAACGTTGAATGTGAACATCAAAGCATCAATGTCGAGGGCCATCATGACTTTTATTTGACCGGTCAAGAAGTCGAGAACGAATTCCCGGTCAAAAGGCTTGGCGAAGATGGGTTCGGAGACTTGGTCGATAATACTAAGCCAATCGATTAAAATGTAGTTTTCAGTCGCTTGCTCTACGACGAACTTGATTGCAACCGGTGCAACCGTTGGGATGCTCTCGCCGCGGTACATGCCAATGTGCAAGCAACCTTCAATACAGGTGTAGGCCGACGTGCCACTCCGCAGCTTTTCACGCAGGGCGAATAGTTCGTTGTAGTAATTTTCCGTCGCGATGAGGGGCGTGCTCACGGTAATGGGGCGTTTCGTAATCGGCTCAGTGCCCACGTCATTGGTCATGACGCC